>DOFA01000120.1 GCA_003532195.1 Clostridiales bacterium | reverse complement strand
GCAGCGGGTGGCGATCGCCCGGGCGATATCCCATCACCCAGCGGTGGTCTTTGCCGATGAACCGACCGCGGAGCTGGACACCAATACGGGCTTGCAGGTTGTCGCCCTTTTTCGCTCCCTGGTGGAAAAGGAAGGCCTGACCGTGGTCATGACCACACATGATCCGAACATGATCGAACTGGCCGACCAGGTTTTTTCCCTGGATAATGGGGTTCAGGCCGAGCAGGTGGTGACAGTATGAGCATCATGATTGAATGTGAGAATCTGGTCAAGATTTACAAGACCCTCGACTTTGAGGTTCTGGCTTTGCAAGGGCTGGATCTGACTGTCGAGAAGGGCGAGCTCATGGCAATCATCGGCAACAGCGGCTCCGGCAAGTCAACCTTGCTGAACATGCTGGGCGGCCTGGATCGCCCGTCTGCCGGCCGTCTGATGGTTGATGGACACGACCTGCTCAAGATCAGCAGCAGTCAGCTGGTGGAGTACAAGCGGCGGACGGTGGGTTTTGTCTGGCAAAACAACGCCCGCAACCTGATACCCTATCTGACCGCGGTGCAAAATGTCGAGCTGCCGCTGATCCTCAATTCCTGCAGCAAAAAACGGCAGCGGGCGAATGAACTCCTGGAGATGGTCAGTCTTACCCACCGCCGCAATAGCCGCCTGCAGGAATTATCCGGCGGCGAGCAGCAAAGGGTGGCGATCGCCATAGCCCTGGCCAATCAGCCCAGCCTGCTGCTGGCGGACGAACCGACCGGCTCTGTTGACCACAAAACTGCCGGATCGCTCTTCGAGTTGTTCCAGCGACTGAATCGGGAACTCAACCAGACCATCGTGATTGTTACTCATGACCGGCAGCTGTCGCGAATGGTCAGCCGCGTGGTGGCTATCCGCGACGGGCGAACCAGCAGCGAATTCCTGCTCCGGCAGAGCTACACCGAGGAATTGGCCAAATTGAAAGCCTTGGGACTTGCGGAAAGCGACAGCGAAACCGAAAGCTCCCATGAAGAACTGGTCGTGCTCGATCGCAGCGGCCGGTTGCAGCTGCCGCGGGAATACCTGAACGCTCTGGGCATCCAGGGCCGGGACATGATGCGGGCGGAACTGGAGGAAGGCAGGATCGTCCTGCTGCCGAAAGCTCCGGCTGCCTCATCAGCACCGGCCGCACCGGCTGCGCCTTCCGTTCCGGGGCCGGGACAGGCCACGGAGCATTAAATGCCGGCCGAAGGGATTTGATCCGGCTCGCTCAAAGCCGCCGAGATTTCCATATTGTGCAGGATAGTCACTATAACTGACAGCTGCAGCTGTAAAGCATTGCATAGCAGCCGGACTTTACTTATACTGATATTGTTCAAACCGCCCTCGACCGTATTGACATAGGACAGGTTGGCATCCGCCAGCTGGGCAAGGCTGCATTGCGACAATCCTTGCAGCTCCCGCAGGCGGCGAATGATGAATCCAACATAGGGTGTTGGCGGCCGGGTGTTCTTGCCGGCCAGGATATTCTGCAGGTTTCCGTTCTTGAGTGACAGACGCATAGTTCGGGTCTCCGTTTCATAAAGATACTGATATTATAACTCAAATCGCTAGATTGAAAAGACCAAAATGCCATTTTCAAAAAATAAATGAAATTAAGAGGGTACAACTGATCATATGGACAACAGGGAAAACAGGGAATATCTGGCTCGCGAATCCGGAAAATCTGGCATAATGCCCCGGGAGACCGCGATTCTGGCCGGTCTGGCCTTGGATGGCAGCCCGGCCGCCCTTGATGAAAGCGAACGTTCGCTGGCCGAACTGGCTGAACTGGCCCGGACCGCCGGCGCACAGGTGGCCGGGAGCGTTCTTCAGCGCCGGGCCGCTCCGGATGCCGCTTATTATATCGGCCGCGGCAAAATCGGCGAGATCAAGGCGGCCTGCCAGACCCAGGATGCCAGCTTGGTCATATTTGACGACGAGTTGTCCGGATCCCAGATTCGCAACATCGAAAAAATGATCGGCTGTAAAGTGATTGACCGCACTTTACTGATTCTGGACATTTTCGCGCAGCGGGCACAGAGCCGGGAAGGCAAGCTGCAGGTTGAGCTGGCCATGCAGCAGTACCGGCTCAGCCGCCTGGTCGGAATGGGCCAGTCGCTGTCGCGGCTGGGCGGCGGCATCGGCACCCGCGGCCCAGGCGAATCCCAGCTGGAAAGCGACCGCCGCCACATCAACCGGCGCATTCATTTTCTCAAGCAGGAATTGGCAGATGTCGCCGCGCGCCGGGACAGGACCCGCCAGAAACGCCGTGAAAATGAAATGCTGACTTTTGCTGTCGTCGGCTATACCAATGCGGGCAAGACAACATTGATCAACCGGCTCTGTGACACCGCGCTTCTGACGGCCGACCAGGTCTTCGCGACACTCGATCCCGCGGTCCGGCGCCTGCATTTAGGTGAACAAGGCGATGTCCTCCTGATCGACACAGTTGGGTTTATTCGCAAACTGCCGCATCAGCTGATCGATGCCTTTCATTCCACCCTCGAGGAAGTGACCGGAGCCGATGCCATCTTGCAGATTATCGATGCGTCCGATCCGGACGCAGCCACCCAAATGGCCGTTGTCGAGGATCTGCTGAACCGTCTGGATGCAGCTGGTAAACCGCGTTTCCTGGTTTTTAACAAGACAGACCGCCTGCCGGCCGGGCCGGATCAGGCGGATCCGGATCAGATTGACCGTGATCCGACTGGACTGACACCGCAATTGACGGCAGCGTTACCTGCTGGCCAGCACCGGCAGGCTTTTCTGATTTCGGCAGCGACCGGCGACGGTG
>DOFA01000239.1 GCA_003532195.1 Clostridiales bacterium | reverse complement strand
AGGCCGTTCCTGGCCTGGGCCACCTGATCGGGCGGATCGCCCCGCCGCAGGCAAACGGCCGGGCTAAACTGCCCGGACAATTCGTCCAGCTGGCTGAGCGCCTGGCCGAGGCCCTCTTCGTTGCGGATGATCGAGGCCTGGTACCAAAGCGTTTCCCGGATGCCGGCGAGCGTCTCCCGGGGCGTGCTGCTGGCTGTTCCGGCTCCTTCATAGCGGCGCCGGTCCTGATCCCGGATCTGGGCTTCCGGCATCGTCTGCCGGTCAGCNNACCAGCCGATGGCAGCGGCAGCGGCCCGCTTGCCGAATACCAGGCAGTTCCCGGAGGAACAGCCGCCGATCCGGTCCGCCCCATTCATGGTGCCCGCAACCTCGCCGGCCGCGAACAAGCCCGGCACGCCAGTCCAGCCGTGCGCATCGATGACGATGCCGCCGTTGCTGGCGTGGGCGAACGGAGCGATGCTCAGGCGATCATGCTTCATGTCAATTTTCATTTTTTCTTTCATCCAGGTCACATACCAGTTGTTGGAATCGTCTTTCTTGTCAAACATGCGGGGGTCAAAAGTGATCTGGACAGCGTCTTCCCTGCCGGTGGCAATGATTTCCTGCATGATCGCCCGGTCGAAATAGCAGGACTGGTCGGCCGTTGTGAAAGGGCCGTGGCCGGAGCGAAGCAGGAAACACTGCTGTTCCGTGATACCCGCCGGCAGCAGTCCGGCCAGGATATTCTGGCCGCGCGCGCCGGTAATGCCGGAGCAGAAGCGCAGGCAGGGTTCGCCGAACAGCACTTTATATTTCGGGGCCATATAGCCGGGGATAAACTGGATAAATTCCAGGTTGGCGAGGCCGGCGCCGGCTTCATAGGCCAGGATGTGCCCGTCGCCGCCGACATCGGGGGTATTCAGGTTATGTTTATATAGATCGCCGAAACCGCCCGTGGCCAGGACGACCGCGTGCGTGCGCACAGCCAGGCTGGAGCCGTCCGGTCCGGACAGGATCGCACCGCAGACTTGCCCGTCCTGCTGTAAGAGCTCCAGGGCGGTCCAGCGCTCCAGGATCGTGACGCTGGGGTAAGAAGACAGCACGGCGCGCAGGTTCTGCCTGATCTGGCCCCAGTCCTCCCAATAGTAAATCTCCCGCTCGCGTTTGGCGAAACAGGCGATCCGGCTATTCTCCATCAGGTGGCAGTCGATGCCCATTTCCAGCAGTTCGGCGATCCGGTCATGTATCTCGTCAATATAAATGCGGCTTAATTCCTCGTTGTTCATACCCATGGATGCCGCATTGATTTCTTCGAGGAAAAGCGCGGCGTCGCCGGGAATATCGCGGCGGGGCGCCAGACAACCCAAACGAGCGGTGAATGGGTAGAAACTGGCGCCCGAGCACAGGCGGTCCTTGACGGCGAGCAACGTCTTGAGCCCGGCTGTGCCGCATTCATGGCACACCTTGGCAGCGGCCAGGCCGCCGCCAAGAATCAGTACATCCGTATCGGCCAGTTGTATGTCCGTCTTCATGGTCACTCGGTTCGGCCAAAATTCAGATTGACAAACTGGAATGAGTACAGGTCCGCATCGCGCAGGCTAAACTGCATGCGGATCGGTCTGCCGGCCAGCGCGGACACGTCCGTGCCGTTGGCGAAGACCACCGGCCGGTCGAGATTGTCGCCGAATACTTCGTGGCTCTTGAAGCCGGGGATCTCGTGCCCCTCGGCGTCGAGCAGCGTGACATAGATGCCGCCGACCGCGGAAGTGGCAAAATTGAGCATCAGCCGTTCGCCGGCGAAGATGAAGGGCCGGGTCAGCAGCGTGCTGCCTTTCAGCGGGGCGTAATAGGAGATCAGGCCGTCCTTGCGGATGGCGTAACGGCGCAGGACGCAATCGGTCTGCCACATGTTTTCGAAAGCATAAAACGACATCTCGTTCGGCGCCATGTCCGGCAGGTCGGCCGGGGTTTCGACCAGTCCCCAGGACAGGTAGCAGTCCCCGTAGATCCAGTTGTGATCCCGCTCGATGCCGCCGGTCATGAAGGCTTCGTTCCAGCGCTTGAAATGGATGCCGTCGCGGCTGNNGCCGTGCCATAGCGGATATGCTGGCGGCACCGCTCCTGGCGGCCTTCCGGATTGGGCAGATAATCGAAGTTCGGCGACCAGTCCTCCCGTTCGACATAGCGGGTCGGCATGCCCAAATACAGGTGCTCGGCCCGGAAATACGGCTTGATGCCATTGGTATACAGCTCAACTTCGTCATCCACGCCAAAATCCACGCGCCTGACCTCAGACCAGGTCTTGAAATCGGGCGACGTTGCATAGCGGATATCGCGCTTTTTTGTACCCATGTTCTGGCTGCGGCTGCGCGGATAGCCTTCCGGCCAGTCGCGCATATAGAGGAAATACTGTTTGGTGCGCGGATCCCAGAAGGCACAGTTCATCGAGTCAAACCAGCCGCCCTTGATCAGGTCGCCGCCGAGTGTGAAATGAATGCCGTCCGCGCTCTTGGCATAGGAGAGGACGCGGTCATAACTGCCTTCGGAAACGTTGCCGTTGTCCAGGGTCGCCTTGTATTTTTCATCGGCCGGGCAGTCCGGATTGGTGTCCAGGAACACGGCGAAATTGTCCGTGTTCTTGATTTCCGCGCTTTCGGTCAGAATGATGTTGTTGGCCTTGCTGCCCTGGTATTCATAGATGCCATATTCCGGCTTGCTGAAAGTCTTGCCGTCGTCGTAGCTTTCCGCGCAGCAGATGACGATCGGCCCGGTCAGGGGGTCGCCTTTTTTAGTTTCGCTATTGATGTTGAACCGGCCGGCCTTGTAATACAGCCGGACCACGTCCCGGTCCCGGATCACGACCGGATAGCAGCAACTGCTCCCCTCCCAGGGGGCGTCGCAGACCATAACCACACCGCGATCCTGCGGTTTATGCTGTCTCAGGGCAGCATCAGTCTGGTCGACCATATAGTCATCCCAGAAGACTTCCCGGCGTGAACCTATATTGATCGGATTATCTTGATTCATTTTCATTCACCCCCGACTTTAATCAAACTTGAACGAGAAGATATCGGCGTCGCGCATCTCCAGCCGCATCCGGACGACCTGTCCGGCCAGGGCGGAGACGTCCGTGCCTCCGGCAAAGACAACCGGGCGGTCCAGGCTGTCGCCAAACAGCTCGCAGCTGGCATATCCGGGCAGCGGATTGCCTTGCGCATCCAGCAGGGTAATCCGGATGCTGCCGATGGCTGAGGTCGCGAAATTGATGCTCAGCTTACTGCCGGCAAAAGTGAACGCCCGGGTCAGCAGCGACGCCGGCTGGAAATCAGCATGGTAGGACAGGAAACCGTCTTTGCGGATACTATAGCGGCGCAGCGTCTGGTTCTTGATCCAGTGATAATCCAGGCAGTAAAAAGACAGCTCGTCCGGCGCGTGGTCCGGGTAATCGGAAGTTGTCTCGATCAGGCCCCAGGTCGGGTAGCAGTCGCCGTAGACCCAATTGCCGGTCCGCTCGATTCCCGGTGTCAGAAAGGCTTCTTCCTGGCGGTTGAAATGAACCCCGTCGCGGCTGGTGACCAGGATGCAGTCGGTGAGCACGGTCCCGTAACGGATGTGCGAGCGGCAGCGGTAGCGGCGATGGTCCGCTCCGGGCATGAAGTCATAGTTGGGCACCCATTCGTTGCGTTCATAATAGCGGGACGGCATGCCCAGGAAAACGTGGTCGGCCCGTTCGTATGGCTTGATGGTATTGGTGTAAAGCTCGATCGGTTCGACCGCGCCGAAGTCCAACGGCTTATAGGGGCTCCAGTTCTTGAAGTCCGGGGAAGTGCAGTAACGGATGCCGCGCATTTTCGTGCCCATGTTCTGGCCGCGGCGGCGCGTGTACCCTTCCGGCCAGTCGCGCATATACAGGAAATACTGGCCGGTATGCTTGTCCCAGAAACAGCAGTTCAGGGAGTCAAACCAGCCGCCGGTGACCAGCTCGCCGCCGGGCGAGAAGTGTATGCCGTCCGGGCTTTTATAATAGCAGAGGATCTCGTCATTTGTGCCCGGGATGCGGCCGTTGTAGGCAATGGCCTTGTAAAGCTCATCCGGCGGGCAATCCGGGTTGGCGTCCTTGAAAACGGCAAAGTTGTCGATCGCCCGCGTATAGCCGCCCCGCATCAGGATGATGTTGTTATGGGTGTTGCCGTGATAGTAATAAATCCCCAGGTCCGGCTTGATGAAGGTCCGGCCGCCGTCGCGGCTCTCCGCGTAGCAGACTACGACCGGAGCGGCATGGACATCGGTGTCCTCATGCAGGATGAAGCGGCCGGCGTGGTAATAAAACCGGATGATATCGCCGTCGCGGAAGACCACCGGATAGCCGCAGCTCGAACCTTCCCAGGGCGAGTCGCAGGTCATGGCGATATTGCGGGCTTCTGGATGGTGCTGCTTCAGAACAGCCGTGGCCTCCTCGACCATAAAATCGTCCCAGAACAACTCGCGGCGATTGCCTAACTGAACAGGATTCTGGGCTCGCAGGATCATTTTTTCTCACCTCGCGTTATGTTGAATGGATGGTTCTGGCTTTCCTACTTTGTAACGGGCACAACCTGCAGGGCATAGAGGTCGGCGTCGGTCAGCTCGAACTTGAATCGGACGGCCGTACCCTTGAGGAAGGACAAATCGGCGCTGCCGCGCCAGGTCACGTCATGCTCCAGCTCATCGCCGTAAATGACATCGCAGTCTTCGGTCGAATAATCGGACAGCGGCCAGCCGCTTTCATTGACAATTCCGACCCGGATCGAACCCGGCGCCGAGGTCGCGTAATTGATCCGCAGCCGGTCGCCCTCGAGCAGGACTGGCTGGGTCAGCATGACGCCGCCCTGGCGGTCGGCATGGACAGATCCGAAACGGTACTTGGGCACGGTGACGCGGCGGATATACGAGCTGTCCCAGGAATAGTTTTCGTTGACGAACAGCGAGAAGTCGTCGCCGGTTTCCAGAATGCCCTGGGCGACAATCAGGTTGCGCTGCGTCCAGTTCCTCGGATCGAGCCCCGGCTTGACCCAGCTCTCGAGGAAAGGCCGCGACCAGTGCCGGCCGTCCCGGCTGCTCATGATAATGTCGTCCGATACGCCGACATACATCATCTCGGGATTCTTGTGGCGTTCGTGCATGAAGCGCATCGGGAACGAGAAGTAGAGGTGTTCGGCCCCCGGGCACTGGACAACGGCGTTGGTGTAGAAGTGCTCAAACGGCACGCCCGCGTCATAGGTGTTCGGCTTGGGCTCGGTCCAGTGGATGAAGTCATCGGACTCGTTCGACTGGATGGCGCGGACCGAGGTCGAGAGGTTGCCGGCTTCGCCGTGGGTGGCGAAATAGCGCGAATAGCAGACATATTTCTGCTTGTTGGTGTCATAGATGACCAGGTTGTGGGAATCGAAAGCGCCGTCGGTAAAAAGCGCCTTGTCCTGCAAGAGATCCCAATGCAGGCAATCAGCTGATTTATAGCCCATCAGGCCTTCCGGGTGGAGGCCGGTCACAGCTTTATAACGCTCTTCGGGGCGGCAGGCCGGATGGGGGTCCAGCATCGGGCTGAAATTGTGGGAATTCGTTCCTTTGACCACCATGTTGGTGTCCTGTCCGTTGTAATCGATAATCCCCAGATTCCGGCGCTCCCAGTGGATGCCGTCCGGACTCTCGGCGTAAGCGCAGCCCTGCCCGGCCGACCGGTCATTTTCATTATGCGGGAAGGTCGCCCGGTAGAACATCCGATAGATATCACCGTCTTTAAAAACAACCGAATAAATGCCGCTGCCCAGGCTTTCCCAGGGCTGGTCCATCTTCAAGACAATCTCCCGGCGGGTCGGCGGGTTCATGCGCAGCGCGGCTTGGTTCAGGGTGTCGATCAGGAAATTATCGACAAATAATTCGCGGCGATTGCCAATCTTGAGCGCGTCTTCTCTTTTCATGTTTACCTCCTGTGTCTTGGTCAATGATTCACGATTCTTTCTGGATATTCTGATCATAAAGATGGCAGGCGACTTGATGATCGGCCTCGCCCTGCTGTTCCAGAGGCGGCTCGACCGTCTTGCAGATCTCCATGCAGTGGGAGCAGCGTTCATGGAACGGACAGCCGGATGGCTTGTTGATCGGGCTCGGCACATCGCCCTTGAGGATAATGCGTTTCTTTTTCCGGTCGATGACCGGCAGGGGCACCGCCGACAGGAGGGACTGCGTATACGGATGCAGCGTGTTGTTGTACAGTTCGCGCGAAGAGGCGAGCTCGACAACCTTACCCAGGTACATGACAGCAATGCGGTCGCTCATATACTGGACGACAGAGAGGTCATGGGCGATAAAAATGTAGGTCAGCTGCTTCTCGCGCTGGATCTTTTTCATCAGGTTGAGGACCTGGGCCTGGATCGAGACATCCAGCGCCGACACCGCCTCGTCGCAAACGAGCACTTCCGGGCTGATCTGCATCGCGCGGGCAATGCAGACCCGCTGGCGCTGGCCGCCGGAAAATTCGTGCGGATACTTGAAAAGATACTCCCGCGGGATATTGACCATTTTAAGCGTCTCATACATGATGCGCTCGCGTTCGGCCTTGTTCTTGATCTTATGGATCTTGAGCGGCTCTTCCAAAGCCGTATAGATCTTCTCCATCGGATTGAGCGCCGAATACGGATCCTGGAAGATCATCTGCACTTTCTTGCGGAATTTCAGGACCTCTTCAGCGTTGAATTTCATGATGTCTTTATAAATGTCACCGTATTTGTACAAGACCTGGCCGCCGGTCGGCTGCGTCAGCAGCATCAGCGCCTTGCCGAGTGTCGTCTTGCCGCAGCCGGATTCGCCGACGATACCGAGTGTCTCGCCCTTGTAGACATTCAGGGAAACACCGTCGACAGCTTTGACATGGCCGACCGTTTTTTTCAGAAAACCTTTTTTGATCGGAAACCAGACCTTGACGTCTTTGGCTTCAAAGAGGATCTCTTTGCCCATATTCAGTCCACCTCCTTAAAGTGATCATACTTCAAGCATCTGGCCCAATGGCCCTCCGAGATCTCATAGGCATGGATGCGTTTTTCGCGGCAGCGATCCATGCAATCGGCGCAGCGGTCGGCAAATTCGCAGCCGGGGCCCAGGTCGGCCGGATCCGGGGTGCTGCCGGGTATCGTGACCAGTTCGGCGTCTTCCTTGATGCCCAGAACCGGGACGGACTTTAGCAGGGCTTGCGTATAGGGATGGGACGGATTTTCGAAAATATCGCGGATCTGTCCGTATTCGACGACGCGGCCCATGTACATGACGCAAACCTCGTCGGCCATTTCCGCAACCAGACCCATGTTGTGCGTGATCAGGATGATCGATNNTTCATCAGTTCCATAATCTGGGCCTGGATGGTCACGTCGAGAGCTGTGGTCGGCTCGTCGGCAATGATGATCTCCGGATCGCAGATCATGGCGATCGCAATGATCACCCGCTGCTTCATACCCCCGGACATCTGATGCGGGAAATCGCTGATGCGTTGTTCAGCCGCCGGGACGCCGAGTTTTTTCAGCATCTCAAGCGATTTTGCCATCGCTTCTTCCTTTTTCATCTTCGGGTTGTGTTTGAGCAGACCTTCGGAAATCTGGAACCCGATCCGGTAAACCGGATTCAGCGATGCCATCGGATCCTGGAAGATCA
>DOFA01000112.1 GCA_003532195.1 Clostridiales bacterium | reverse complement strand
ATGGCTGCCGGACTCCAGTAAGTCCTGACGTCGGCAAAACACGAAGCGGTGTCGCTGACCAGGTGCCCGAGCAGCATGGCCATGGCGTTCATTGTGTCGTTTTCCGTAGCCAGAACCATCGGTTCGCGGATGCCGTTCCAGTCAAAAGAAGAACTCAGGAGGGCCTCTGAGAAGTCATGGTTCGGGAAATGGTCGGTCCACTGGCGCTGGCCCTGGACGCCGGCGGCGATGGTGTTGCGCCCTTCAGCTTCTTCGCCGTAGCCCAATTCGGCCAGGCGCGGGTTGCCGATCATGATATCCTTGATAATCAAGGTTTGTTTGATGACGCGATCCCATTCGGCATCTTTTTCGTCGCGGTTATGGGCTTCCGGCTTGCCGTCGTTTTTGTCCCAGCCTTCGCGGCAGTATTGCTCGCGCCAGGCCCTGGCTTTGGCGAATTCTTCCGGATCGTAGATATTGCGGGCGATGCGGCGCTCGATCTCAACCTGGTCCAGCCATTCGACGCGCAGGCCGAAGTATTCCTGGAACATCTGGGCGTCGATGACAGAACCGGCGATGCCCATGCAGGGGCCGCCGATATTGACATAGGATTTACCCTTCATGACGCCGGCAGCGAGGGCGGCTTTGGCCCACAGGAGGATTTTGGCCTCGACATCTTCCGGGATCGTATTGTCGGCGGC
This sequence comes from Clostridiales bacterium, assembly GCA_003532195.1. Taxonomy (GTDB): domain Bacteria; phylum Bacillota; class Clostridia; order Saccharofermentanales; family UBA5734; genus UBA8949. The sequence continues at coordinate 6,931 of DOFA01000112.1, read as the reverse complement.
GTCTTTGACGTCGTGGCCGTAGATGGCGAAGGCCGGCAGCTTGCGCTGGGCGTGGGCGGCCATGACCGCAGCCAGGTAAACCGCGCCCGGACGCTCGGTGCCGTTGAATCCCCAGACCGCCTTGATCGTCAGCGGATTCATGTCCATAGTTTCGGTGCCGTAGCACCAGCAGGGGGTGACGGACAGGGTGGCCGTGACGTTCTCCCGGGCGAACAGGTCTTCACAGCGGGCGGCCTCGGCAACGCCGCCGATGCAGGTCTCGGCAATGATGCATTCGACCGGCAGTCCGTTGGCGTGGCGCAGCCGGCTGCTGATCAGCGAAGCGGCCTGGCGGGCCATGCCCATGGTCTGGTTTTCCAGGGATTCACGGATGCCGCGGCGGCGGCCGTCTATACAGGGGCGGATGCCGATTTTGGGCATGCGTCCAATCTGATGGTTTTTCGGTTGATTCATCGGGTGTGCCATTTGACTGTACCTCCATTTTGGTAAAAAAGAGTATTACACCTTCTATTTTAGCCGGTCGTCAGCTTTTATACATGGACAAAATGGTATAATAATGGAAAATAAGACGGGCTGGCGACGAATTTTCTACCACCGCACCCGTCGGCAGCGCGCAGCGGGGGGTGATCACATGCGCCGGGAACCGATCAGCCGATCCAGACAATTTTTTACCGATTCGCGGGGTATCCAGCGCAACCGCCTGCAGATCAGGCATTTGAACCTGCTCAGCCTGGAAGTCCTGGACAGCGGCTATTTCATCGGCGACCGGAAATGGAACCAGTTTGACGTTATGTCCCCCTTCGGACGCGTTTATTATATGATTGCCGACCATGGCTGGCTGGAAACCAGCCATGGCAGGATTGAACTGGAACCCGGTTTCATGTACCTGATCCCACCCTATACGCGGGTCAACCTGCGCACCGCAGACCGCATCGAAAAATTTTATTTTCATTTCAGCATCCGTTACGCCGGCATTGAAATCCTGGAAGGGATCAACCGCTGTTTCACCTTGCCTCTGGCGCTGGAGCTGCTGCGGGATATCCTGGCTGCCTTCCGGGGCGGCGATCTGGCTGACCTGCTGCAATTCCAGGCCCTGGCGCACAGCACGCTGGCCAGCTTTATCCGCGACGGACTGCCGGACCTGAGCCAGCGCCTGGCTCTCGCGGACACCTATAAGGATGTGTTTGCCTATATCGAGCAACATTTGTCAGCCGGATTGAGCGGCCGGCAGATCTGCGGCGCCCTTGGCAGCTCCTACGAAACTTTGCGCCGCAATTTCAGCCGCGACAACGGCATCACCTTCAACCGCTACATCAACGGCCGGCTGATCCAGGAGGCGGCCATGCAGCTGTTGCTGACCGACCGGACGGTGCAGGAGATTGCCGCCGCCCTCGGCTTCAGCGACGAATTTTACTTCTCCCGCCTGTTCAAGCAGAAAATGGAATACAGCCCACGGGAATACAGGCGAATCAATGCCGTATTGAGAAATGGGTGAAAATGGCATTTATATAGGACAGCCTTGGTAATGCCTCATTCGCTCGAACAGGCAATGTTTTCTCAGCAGTTTCTATGACATTCGCTCACCGAAGCCTTGCGGCTTCTGACGCGAATGAGAAACTGCAATCGAAATTCATTGCCGTGTCAATGCTTATAGCCGCATGCCGATGTCCGGGTCCCGGCGCAGCCGCGCCCAGCGGAGCAGGAACAGCCCGGTGCCGATGAAGCGTATGGCGCTGGCGGTGAGCATGGCATAGGTCATGGCGCGCAGGTCGGAGCCCAGCCAGGTGTAGAGCTGGACGCCGACAACCGGCATGACGGCATTGGCCAGCAGGTGGCAGGCGGTATAGATGGACAGGTTGAGCGGTTTGTTTTGCTGAGGTACCACTTCGAGCAGGCACTGCAGGATGGTCAACTGGAAGGCGCTGAAAGTCAGGCCATATATAATGTTGAAAAGCACCAGCCCTGGCAGCCCCCAGGCCCCCGGCAAATAAGCAGAGCTAATCGTCGTGATCGGATTGATTGCCAGGCCCAGGCAGCCAATGATCAAGGTGAAGCGGATGCCCTTGCGTTCGACAAACTTGCTCCAGTAACGAACGGTCAGCCAGGGGATCAGATTGGCGGTAACCGTGATGATGCTTAACCAGGTTTCGTTGGCGCCCAGATATTTGACCTGGACCAGCAGAAACAGCGGCCAGGCCATGTACCAGCCGGAGTGCAGCACAAAGGAGATGGCGACAAACGTGATAAAGCGTTTGGAACGTCCGAGCAGGCGCAGGGTTTGACCGAAATCCCGCCAGGTCGTGGCGGCGGTCCGATGGATATGCGACGGCGCCCGGCGCAGGACCAGGAACTGGACCAGCGATACGGTGAAGGCCAGCCAATAGCAGAACTGGTACAAGGTGATCCGGATTTCATCGGTCCGGGCGCTGCCCAGGACGATGCCGGTTAGCTGCACAGTGCAGATGCTGGCGAGAAAGGTCATGGATGTCCGCCGGGTATAAGCGTAATTCCTCTGGTCGGCCGGAATGATATCGGAGAAATAATTCTGCCAGGTTGTGGTGTAGAGCACGACCGGGGCGTTAGCCAGGGAAACCAGGCCGATCAGGTACCAGACCTTGATGTTGCCAAGCAGCGGCGAAAATCCGGCCAGCCCGTAAATGAAGCCGGCCAGCAGCAAGGTGATTTCCACCGACCGGCGGCGGTCGGACAGCCGGCTGGCCAGGAGGGTTCCGGGGAACAAGGCCAGCAGGGCGCACAGCTGGGGCAGCGAATTGACCAGGCCGACCTGCTGGTCGGAAGCGCCGATCCGCAGCGCAAACATGGAGGTATAGACGGTGGCCAGGTTCAGCACAATCGCCGCCAGCAAGCCTTCGGTCGCAAGGATCGAAGTGGTTTGTTCCAGAGGGCCCTTGTCCAGGCGCCTGGGCCAATGAAAATGAAGGCTTAAACTTTTCATGCTTCTATCATAAAGAAAAAGGCGGGAAAAACAAGCGCGTTGGTGATCAATCCTTTTTCGTTATTCCATTATCAAAACCGTTTACCTCAAGCAAGTATCTCTTGAACAATCTCCGGAATTTCTGTTCCTGGATTTTCTGGAATAGAACGATCCGACAATTTGTCGATTGTTGATTGAAAAGACTAAAGTGGTGTTTAGTGGGAAGTTAGTAGAAAGTTAAGTCGATAGCTAGTAGAAAGTTAAGTCGAAAGTCAGGATTCGGATCAGAACACGCCGGTACATTTACTGCTTGACAAGCGCTTGAAAGTGCCCTAGTTTAGTATCATGCCAGTCTCCATTAACGTTAATACTGGCACCGATAACGTTATACCTCGCACCGATAACCCTCATGCTGACGCTGGCCTTTACCAGCCGGACAAACAGGAAAGGATGCGCACCTTATGCCCAATCAATTCAACGACAATAACCAGAAAAACGCGATCCCGGACCGGATTTTCTCGCCGCTCTATGGTGTCAGGCTTAAAGAGGGCCTGTTTGCCGATGTTTTTGCCCGGAACCGGGCTTTTCTGAAAACGATCGATCTCGACGCCATGCTGTACTGGTTTCGCCGGCGAGCCGGCAAGGACGCACCGGGCGAACCTTATCACGGCCATTTCGAAGACAACATCAAGGGCCAGACAGCCGGCCTGGCCTTGATGGGCGCAGGCAATGCCCTGCGCTGGGAGGAGGATCCCGAACTGCGGCGGATTCTCGATGCTTTGGTCGATGAAATCAGGGACTGCCAGGAGCTGGACGGCTACCTGATGGCGGTGCCGCAGACAGAATTCGGCACCAAAGAATACCCCCATTATGTCCGGATCTGGCTGACCTACGGCTTGCACGCCGCCGCCCTGGCCGGCCGCCAGGACGCCTGGGACATGCTGCGCCGCTGGCAGGACTGGTTCAACCGCTGCGACGACCTGCCGATCATCCGCTACCTGAATCTGGCCTTTCAGGGCGTCGTCGCCAGCACCTACCTGTACAACACACCGATCGGGCGGCAGGAAGATATCGATACGACCATTCGCTATTATGAAGAGGACTGGCGCCTGGGCCAATTCATCATGAAAGAAAGGGACGCGATTCACATCCGCCGGCAGCCGGGATATGAGCCGCATCCGCATGGCACCGAGATCGAAGCCATGGAAGGCTACCTCGACCTCTACCGCAACACCGGCAAACACTATTATCTGCGCGCCGTCGAGAATTTTTACGAACTGTACAAACAGGATTGGATCAGCGTCGGCGGCGGCATCGCCATGTGCGAGTTTCTTGACGCGTCGCCGCAATGCTACCCCCTGGCGCCGCCCAAACCCTATAATGAATTATGCTGTTCTTCTTTCTGGATTCTCCTGAACCAGCGCCTGCATCGCCTGTTTCCCGACCGGGAATCCTATGTAGCCGAAATGGAGGCATCTCTGTATAACATTGCGATTGCCAACCAGGACGGCGAAACAGGGATCCGCTACTTCGCCTGGATCGACCAGCATAAGCAGCCCGGCGGCAAGGTTCACTGCTGCTGCGGCGTCGGCACCCGCCTTTTCGGGCTCCTGCCGGAATTCATCTATTCTATCGGACCGGACACGCTGTACGTCGACCTCTATGCGGCTTCCCGCTTCGAATGGGAGCGGCCGGAGGGCGTCGTGTCGGTCAATATGGACACGGCTTTCCCGTTTGCGGATGAAATCACCCTCGAGATTGATTGCGCCCAAGCTCAGGATTTCGAGCTGAAGCTGCGCATTCCCGGCTGGGCGGCCGGTCCGGTGGTGATATCCGACGGCGATAAGATCCTGACCGGCCAGCCGGGCAGCTATGCCGGCATTCGCCGGATCTGGCGGGGAAAGAACCGGATCATTTACCGGTTGCCATTGGGCTGGCGGCTGACCCGATACACCGGCAAAGAAACGATTCGGATGCCCGGGATACAGACGCCCGGGATACCCGGGACGCCCGTGCTGCCCGAGCTGCCGGCGGAGACGGCGGATGTGGCGGACCAGAGTCACGACCATGGGCAAACGCCTGTCTGGGAGCGATACGCCCTGGAGTACGGCCCGCTGCTGATGGCCTTTGCCGGCCCCCTGAACGAGTGCCAGCACCGGATCCTGCCGCATAATCCGCAGCAATATACCGATTGGATCATTCCCGATAGCCAGCCGCTGTCTTTTCGGGTGAAAGAGGTGGCGGATGTCCGACTGGTGCCCTACTTTACGCTGGATTCGCAGCAGCCGTTCACCTGTTACCCGCTATTCACGGTGGATTGAGCCTTTTTAGAGTTTTTGTCGCCTGCTTCGCACTAGGCACTGTCTGCTAAACCTGCTATGATAAAACAAAAAATGCAGGTGAGGAGATGTCCCGTTTGAAGTATGCGCTGATCGGCTGCGGCAAGGTTGCGGTCAAACATTTGCGGGCTGCCCTGGATCAACGCCGGGAGCTAGAGATAGCCGCCCTGGTTGACACTCGGCCGGAAGCCGCTGATTCTCTTATCCGGAGCTGTAAAATACCGGCAGCAGTTCGGGCCAAGATCCGGATTTATACCGATTACCAGGCGATGCTGGATGAGATCCGGCCGGATCTGGTGGCCATCACCACGCCCAGCGGCAGCCATTTTGCCGTTGCCGGAGCGGCGATTGCCGCCGGAGCGCACGTCCTGGTGGAAAAGCCGCTGACTTTATCGCTGGCGCAAGCCGATGAGCTGCTGGCGCAGGCGGCGTCCCGCGGCGTCCGGATCGCCGTCGGCCATATTTACCGTTTTTTCCCGATCGTCCAGGCGATCCAGGCCGATCTGCAAGCCGGCCGCCTGGGGCGGATCCTCCAGGGTGAGGTGATTGTCCGCTGGGGCCACGCCCAGTCGTATTACGATCAGGCGGCCTGGCGCGGAACCTGGGCCGAGGACGGCGGCGTCCTGATGAACCAGAGCATCCATGCGCTCGATCTGATGACCTGGCTGCTGGGCAGCCCGGTCAGCCGGGTCAGCGGCTGGATCGGCCGCCAGTCGCACCGGATGGAAGCCGAGGACATCGGCCTGGCGATCCTGGAGCTGGAAAACGGCTGCTGCTGCCAGGTCAGCGGCACCACCAGCACCGACCCGCAGCGCCAGGAAGCGCGGTTCACGATTATCGGCAGCGAAGGCGAGATCCGCTGCGGCATCCTGCGCGGCAAACCGGTTCTGGAAATTCGCGACCGGCAGGGGCACAACCTGACCCGCGGATATGTGGCCCGTTTCTTGCGCGAAACATTGCGTCAGGGCGGACTGTCCGCTTTGCTGCGGATGAAAAATCCGCACAGCGGCTTGTACGGCGACCTGATCCGGGCGATTCGCGAGACCCGGGCGCCGTTGGCCGACGGCCGTTCCGGGCGTGATGCCGTGGAGCTGGTCCTGGCGATCTATCAGTCGGCCAAACTTGGACACCCGGTCAGATTGCCGATTGAGTCTTTTACTTTACAGGATATGCGGGATTATTTCCCGCCCTTTTCCTCGTGATATTCTTTTTCGGCGTTGACCTGCCAGAGAGCCGCTTTGTCTGATTTTCCGGAGAGAATCTGCTGTGCGGCCAGCATGGCGGTCAGCATGGAATGGTCCATGTTGTTGTAGCGGTGCTGGCCGTTGCGGCCAATGCAGTATAGATTTTCAAGCTGGTCCAGCCAACCGGTCAGACGGTCGATCTGGCTGAAGGTGCCGAAATAGGCCGGATAAGCTTTGGGCATCCGGATCAGGCAGGAATCGCGGACGGCGCCAGGCTGGATCAGGCCGATGGTTTCGAGTTCGCCGATCGCCATCTTGATGAAATCCTCATCTTTCTGGGTCCAGGAAGCGTCCCCTTCATTGCAGAAATATTCCAGCCCCAGCCAGACAGAGTGCTGCGGATCGGCGACCATGTACGGCGACCAGTTGTTGAATATCTGCAGGCGGCCGATTTTAACGCCGGCTTCCTGGAT
>DOFA01000159.1 GCA_003532195.1 Clostridiales bacterium | reverse complement strand
CCGGCGGCCAGGCCTCCAAGTCGACGCCGACCGGCGCCATCGCTGAATTCGCGGCCGGCGGCAAGGCGATCAAGAAGAAGGACCTGGGCATGATGGCCATGAGCTACGGCTATGTTTATGTGGCCCAGGTAGCCATGGGCGCCAGCCAGGCGCAGACTCTGAAGGCGTTTGCCGAGGCTGAAGCCTGGCACGGCCCTTCGCTGGTCATCTGCTATTCCCCCTGCATCAACCATGGGATCAAAGGCGGCATGACCATTTCCCAGAAACGGGAAAAGGACGCTGTGGATTGCGGATACTGGCATCTGTACCGCTATAATCCGGCGCTCAAGGCCGAAGGCAAAAATCCCTTCACCCTCGATTCCAAAGAACCAGCCGGCGACTACAAGACCTTCGTCAAGGGCGAGGTCCGTTATTCATCTCTGTTCATGAAGTACCCGGCCGAAAAAGTCGACGCCATCTTTGACAAAGCGATCCAGGACTCCCAGGAACGCCTGGCGTCCTACAAGCGCCTGGCCGGCAGCATCTGAAAAATTGCCGGCGAACAGCCCATCGGTAAATAATCAGCCGTAAGAATCAGCCGGCAGCATTGCCGGATCGGTTCCCACAAACGGCAAGGAAAATGGTATAATTAAACCTCGTCCTTCCCCAGGGCGGGGTTTAATTATCATCATGCCCGGATCAAATCACACTGTTGTTATCTGATCGTGCTGGAGGCCTGACCATGCAAATTGATGAAAGCAGGAAACTTTTATTGTCGGACACGCTGGTGCCCGATATCTTTATCCTGGAGTACCTGCCCTCTTTAGGCGGACTGGCGGTCAAGCTCTATGTTTATCTGCTGCTGGCGGCCCGCACCGGGCGCGGCGTTTCCGAGCAAGATCTGGCCCGGCGCCTGGGCACAGACGATGACACATTCAAGGCCGCCCTCCTGGAACTCGTTTCCCGCGACCTGATTGCCATCAAAGATAAGGGATTGGATATTCTCGACATCAAAGCGGCGGAAATCGAACGGGCTTATCGCCCCAAAACCGCGTCGGCCCCTCTGGAAACCGCGTCCGCCCAGGAAAAATTCAACCAGCGGGAAAAGCTGCTGGCCGATATTGCCAAGACATTTTTCCAGGGCCTGATGTCGCCTTCCTGGTATGGGGAGATCGATTCCTGGTTTGACCGCTACCATTTCGAGCCGGAAGTCATCTATGCGCTGTTCCAGGAGTGCGCCCGCCGCAACAAACTGGACAGCAAAGCCTATATCAGCAAAGTGGCTGAAAACTGGTCCGCCCGTGGCATCACTTCCTTTAACGACCTGAACAGCTATTTTCTCGCCTTCGACAAAGTCAGCAAAATCAGCAAGAAAGTCGGTCGTAAATTGCGCAAGAACATGACAGAGTACGACGAGGAAATTGTCACGCGCTGGATTGACAAGCTGGGCTACGATTTTGATATCATCGAACTGGCCCTGCGCAAAACCACCCGCATCAGCAATCCCAACCTGGAGTTTATTGACCGGATCCTGGAGGAGTGGTTCAGCCACCAATTGAAAGACGCCGAGGCCGTTAAAGCCTATGAATCAGCCAAGGCGACCCGGGCCGGCGCCGGTCGTGCCGGCCGGGACGACGCGGCCGGCGGGTCGGCGGGCAAAGCCGGCAACGTCGGCAATTTCACCCAGCGCCAGTACAGCAGCGAATTTCTCGAAGGCTTTTATGAAAACGTTTCGGAAGATCCGGAAACTGCCTCGGCGCCGGACGCTGCTTTGCCAGGCGGACCCGAGCTGCCGGGCCAGATCGGCATATCCGAATTGCTTGAGACCTCCGGACAGGGCGAGAGGAGCTGAGAGCCGTGCAAGCATCGATCAGCCGGGCTGTAGCCCGGGAATACGAAAACCGCCAGTTTGCCGCCGAACAAGCGCGCGATCTTCAGGTTGGCGCGCTGCATCAGCGTTGGCCGGAACTGGCGCGGCTGGACCGTGAAATTGCCGCGGCGGGGGCCGATCTGCTTCTGGAAGCGATCGAGCCCGGCCGCCCATGCCGGGCCGCGGCCCGGAAAGCGAAGCTGATCGCTGCCCGGTCGGCATTCATAAAAGCCAACGGCCTGCCCGAGGATTACGGCCAGGTTCATTATGCCTGCCCGCAGTGCAAGGACACCGGCTATATAGGCGCTGAACGCTGTTCCTGCTACCGGAGCACACTCATCCCCCTGCTGAAAGCCAACGCCAATCTCCGGGCTCTGGAGGGCATGAGTTTTGATCTGTTTGATGAAACCTTGTTTTCGCCCCAGGCCGATGCCAACCGCTTTCAGACAGACCTGTCGCCCCGCCAGCAGATGCTTGGGCTGCGCCAGGCATGCCTGCGTTTTATCCGCGACTTTGACCGGCCGGAAACCCGCAACCTGCTTTTCGTCGGCAAACCGGGGACCGGCAAGACTTTTTTGATGGCTTGCGTGGCCAGGGCATTGCTGGACTTGGGCAAATCCGTGCTTTATCTGACCGCGCCCGAGCTTGTTGCCAGCATTCAGGAATACCATGTGCTGCTGACCGCCTATAATCCGGACGAAATCCGGATGGAAAAAGCGGCGGCTTTACATGAAAGCCTGATGACCTGCGACCTTCTGCTGATCGACGACCTGGGGACTGAAGCCGGGGCGGCTGCCCGCTATGCCGACCTGCTGGCTGTGATTGACAACCGGAACTTGCCGGCCCTGAAGACAATCATCTCCAGCAACGCCGATCCGGCCACCTTGCGCGACACCTACGACGAACGGCTTCTGAGCCGCTTGATGGGCGGCTTTGCCGTGTACCGATTTTTTGGCGATGATGTCCGGATGGCACTGAACCGAAGGCGACGGTCCCTGTCAGGGGAGCGGGTCAAAACCGATCCGGTCTGACCAGCCGGCGACCAGCTCTGCGTCTGTTAAACCGGATAAACCCGCGTCTGTTGCCGCCTGCCTGAGATCAGCGGGAAAGTTCGCAACGCGGGCGGATATTATCTTCAAATCGCCGGACAGCTGCCAGGCGCCCAGACATGCCGGAATCAGCAGCGAGTCGCCCAAGGCCAGCGGCAGGGCTGACCGGCCGGCGCCGTCTGGATCGNNGATCAGGCTGCCTTGTCCGGCCAGAACTGTCAGGGTGCGGAAGCGGCCCGCATCGGCCGGGAATCCGGCTGCGCCGCCGACCGTCAGTTCTTCGGCCAGGAAATAGCGGTTCAGGACCAGAATCCGCCGGATCAGATCCGGCTGCCGCGGATTTCGCAGGCAAAGGCCAGAAAGCGGAACCGTCTGGGCCGGACGTTGAAAGTCAATGACGGCGAGGGCTTTTTCAACCTGAAGCGGCCGCTTGTTGCCCTGGCTGTCCTTACGGTCATAATCGAAGACCCGATATGTCGTGTCGGAATTCTGCTGGATTTCGCAGATGATCAATCCCTTGCCGATGGCGTGCACCAGACCGGCCGGAATATTGATCACATCGCCGGGGCGGACGGGCAGCGCCTGCAGCATATCCAATGCGCAGCCAGCGGCCAGGGCGGCGGCAAACTGCCGCGGGTCGACGTCAGGCCGGATTCCGGCGATCAGTTTGGCGCCCGGCCGGGCCGCGACGACATACCACATCTCATTCTTCCCGTATTCCCCGGCCTCATGGATCCGGGCAAAGTCGTCGCCGGGGTGGACTTGCACGGACAGACTGTCTTCAGCATCGATCAGTTTGACCAGAAGCGGGAATTTAGCCAGGTCGCGGTTCGACGAATGCGTACCGGCCAGGGACCGGCCGTAGCGTCTGAGCGCTTCCGGCAGGCTCAGGCCGGCCAGATCGCCGTTGGCGATGATTGATAACCCGTTCTCATGGCCGGATATTTCCCAGCTCTCCGCCACAATGCCCTCTTCCGGCAGCCGCTTGCCCCAGTTGGCCAGATTGCGGCCGCCCCAGAGATAGTTCTTATAGACGGGCAGAAATTTAAATGGATACAGCACTTCCAGATTCCTCCGGCCGGTTGTGATTGGGGCTTTGGATTGCACAGCAGATTATAACCGCGAGCTGCCATCGCCACGAGTTAACATTTGCCTAACCCGTCCTATTATAGTACATTAGAGAGGAACCTCACAAGAACCGATTGCGGCGCCGCGCGAACCGGCGCCAGATCTCAGGAGATATTTCGGCAATGGCGGTTGTGCTTCATTGCGGGACCGATCTGGTGGAAATTGAACGGATCAGGAATGCTGTCGCCCGGCTGGGACAGCCCTTTCTGGATCGGATCTGGACAGCCGGCGAACAGGCCGACTGCTATCAGGGCGATCCGGAAAGACCTGCCGCCGCCGCGTCTCTGGCTGCGCGCTTCGCGGCAAAAGAGGCGGTTGCCAAGGCGCTGGGAACCGGTATCGGGCGCCAGGGCATCAGATGGACCGACCTGGTGGTCGTCCGGACGGCCGGCGGGGCTCCGGCCATACGCCTGGAGGGCTCAGCCCGCGATGTATATGCCCGGCTATGCGGCCGGTCGCTGGCGATCAGCCTGGCGCACGAGCAGCAGATGGCAGTGGCTTTCTGCGTACTCCTATGTGACTGCGATGACGAAACGAACGGGCATTCTGCCCTTTGCTACTGAAGGATTGACTGAAGGAAATGACTCATGGATGATCAACCCTTTCCTTTTCAGACGGACCCCAAAGACCGGAAACTGAGCCGGCGGCAGCTTAAACAGAACTATGTGCCGCCGCGTCAGGCCGAGGACCATTGGCGGCTGTATCGCAAAGGCCTGTACGTCGTCCGGCCGGGGCGGAGCCTGCCGGCCTGGCTGTTGCCGCTGCTGGCATTGCTTCTGATAACCGCCCTGGTTTTCTGGGCTGTGCCGGCAATCATCACCCGGATTCAAGCAGCCTGGAAAGCAGGGCAGGAGGCTGGCCCGGACCAGCTCAGCCTGCTTTATGATGATTCGTTCTGGACCGTCCGGGAGGCAGTTGCGGATGTTTTCGACCGGGATGATCTCAAGGGCGGCCGACTGACTCAGGTTCTCTATAACGAACCGGTGCGGATCCTGTCGAGGGAGTGCACTTACGGTTTCGCCAGAGTGCAGCTGGGCGACGGCAGCGAGGGCTACATGCTGCTGGAAAATCTGCTGGACAGCCGGGACTCCATCGAGCCGGACCGGTTCAGCTATAAGGTTGTGATTTCGGCCGGCAGCAAGCGGGTCATGTCCCATGCCAGCAAGGGCACGCTGCTGATTGAAGTCCTGATGGGCACTGTTCTCTATGCCGATTACCGCGGCGACGGTGTTTCCCGGGTATGCCTGCCCGGCGGCGATATCGGCTGGATCAGCGACGATGGCGCCTTGATCCTGACGCCGTCAGGCGAAGTCGCCCCGGTGGCCGACGGCGCCCGCTATTTTTGCACGACCGCCCTCGGGTTCAATCAGGTGACTTTCCTGGAAAACGGGCAGTCAATCCGCGGCATCTGCCCGGCAGGTATCGTCCGGCTGTCCGGCCAGGTCAACGGGATCCGCCTGCCGCGATCAATAATCGGCATGAGCCAACTCGGTACCGCGGTGGAAACAGCGCGGGACAGCGAAACCGGACGGATCAGCCTGGAACAGCTGCGGGCTGGCGACCTGGTTTTCCTGGCCGAATCCGCGGACCAGGCGGCGGACGGCCAGCCGTCTGATGTCGCCTTGTATCTGGGGGAGAACCAGATTCTCTATGCCCGGACCAGCCAGTCTTCTATCCGGGTGACCGACCTGACCCAGAACGAGGATCTCTGGCAGCGCATCGCCCTGGTCCGGCGCCTGTTTCCGGGTTCATGACCTCCGGTAAATTCGCGGCAGACAGGTCAAAACCACGGCTGGTCCGGCGTAAAGGCGCAAAAAAGACATCCTGACGGATGTCTTTAGAATTAAGCGGAGCGTACTACATGGCCTGGCTGACGTCCAGGCTGCGGTTTTCGGTCAGGCTCTTTTGACTGCGCCGGAACGGAGGCACCGGGTGCAGACATGTTTCGTTACAGGAGTTCCGTCAACCACGACCCGAACACTATGAACATTCGGTTTCTGCCTGGTCAGGGCCCTGCGTGAAACTTGCGAACGGGTAATGCTGATCTTTCTGCCAAAGAGCATATCTTTCTGGCAGATATCGCACTTCGCCATTTTTACACCTCCTTGAGTCTTGTTAATAAACGCGCAGATGAAATATTATCATACAATTTTATAAAAAGCAAGAACAAATCCAGGATTTGCGGATGTGGATTTTGCGGAATATTCGCCGCTAATCAGGCTTTGCACCGGGATTCGCCGCCACCGGGCTGCCGGCCTTTTCTTTAAGCTGCTCGTAGGGTAAGCCGGTGCTGGCGGGCTTTCCCGCACTGTCTAAACCAAGCATTAAACCCTGGCGGATAGCCGACGTTGGGCAAACAAGCAGGCATTTGCCGCAGTGGGTGCATTTTTCCTGATCGATGACAGCCAGGGGGCCGTCCATGGTGATGGCGCCGTATTCGCAGACCTTGAAACAACGCTGGCAGCCGATGCAGCCGACCTTGCAATTCTTGCGGGTCATGGCGCCGGGCCACTTGTTGCGGCATTTCACCGTGTAGGCGTTCAAGTGTTTCGGGATGATTTGGATCAGCTCCTTGGGGCATGTTTTCACACAGATACCGCAGGCGGTGCAGCGGGAGCTGTCGATATGGGCGATGCCGTCGGCGAGGTATATGGCATGGTACGGGCAGGCGGATACGCAATCGCCAAATCCGATGCAGCCGTAGGTGCAGGAGTTAGGCCCGGAAAACAAGCCGTGCGCGGCCGCGCAGCCGATGGTTCCGGAATATTCGTAGCGCTTCTGGGTGTTCTGCCGGGTACCCTGGCAGAAAATGTGGGCTACCTGCGGGA
>DOFA01000260.1 GCA_003532195.1 Clostridiales bacterium | reverse complement strand
TTCGGCCTTTTCACTCGCTATAATGATAGAAAAGGGGGAATGAGCATGTCCGTTTCCACTCGTCTTTCCCTGACCGAGCAAAGCGTGCTGCGGGACCTGGCCGGTCAGTATGCCGACTATGCCCAATTGCCGGTTCAGGATGAAAAAAGGCGGCTCTGGCTGGCTCTGAACAGCCTGCAGATGATTCGCCCGATGTTTGCCATCGACCAGCTGCCCTGGCATGAATTGACCGCCAGCGGCGAACTGGATCTGCAGATTCAAAATCCCTTCTGGCGCGGCATCGAATGCGGCTTGCGCCAAACCCTATACAAGTGGCGCCATTTCCCGGCCGATATGGTTCTGGAGCCGGTTCTGGCTATTCCCAAGGCTTTTTCGGACTCCGGCTATGGTTTCCGGGCAGATGAAAATATAGCCTTTCTCGATCAAGCCAACAGCGTGGTCGGCCATGCTTATCACAATCAAATCAAAACCGAAGCGGATCTGGAAAAGTTGCATGTCCCGCAGATCCAACTGGATCCAGAAGAGACATATCGCCGCGAAGGCGAAGCCCATCAGTTGTTTGACGGCATTCTGCCGGTTCGGCTGAGCGGGGTTGTGACCGGATTTGCCTTGTGGGACCGGCTGTCCGAATGGATGAGCCCGGAAGATCTGCTGTATGATTTGATCGACCGGCCAGAATTCATCCATGCGGTCTTGGAAAAATTCACCGCCGCCGCCCTGGGGTATATCGACCGGCTTGAAGAGCTGGGTTTGTTGGATGCTGCTGATCCGCAAATTCATTGTTCTTACAATTACACAAACGAGTTGCCGCAGCCCGGCTTCGATCTCGAACGGCCGCGAGCTAACGATTGCTGGACCATGGGTATGGCTCAGATCTTCAGTACGGTCAGCCCAGCCATGCATGACGAATTCGAGATTGCTTACGTCAAACGTATTTTCGCCCGATTCGGCAAGGTTTATTATGGCTGCTGCGAACCGCTCCACGACCGGATCGAGCTGATCCGGAATTTGCCCCATGTGCGGAAAATTTCCTGCAGCCCCTGGTGCGACGTTGCGATCGCCGCCCACAAGATCGGCCGGGATTTCGTCCTGTCCCGCAAACCCTCGCCCGCCTTCCTGGCAACCGAAACCGTCGACTGGCTCGCCATCGGGAATGACCTGCGGGAAACCCGCCGGATCTGCCGGGAAACCGGAACCCCGCTGGAATACATCCTCAAAGACATCAGCACCGTCCGCTATCAGCCAGAGCGCCTTACCGTCTGGAATCAGCTGGCAGCGGAAATTGTAACGGAAAATATAACAGAAAATATAACAGAAAATATAACGGAAAATATAACGGAAAATACGACGGATATCTCCGGCCATGTTGTTTGATTCCGGTCCGATCAGCAGTCACGGCATCGTCCGCTGCCCAGAAGACTGGCAGGTGACCGAGCCGCACGGCCCCGGTTATTCCCGTATTTACCATATCACAGGCGGCGGGGCGATCTACCGGGACGCCGCCGGGACACACCAGCTGAAGCCGGGTCACCTCTACCTCTTTCCGGAAAACAGCGCTTACCAGATGCGGCATAATCCCGCCGATCCGCTCTGCTGTCTCTATATTCATGCCAGTCTTTTCCCGCTCGTGCTTCACGGCATGCAGGAATTGCCCGTCGAACCGGGCCACTTCCTGGACCACTTGCTCGCCGCCATGGCTGATTTGATCCGGTCCAGCGACAGCCTGCCCTTGCTGCAAAGCTTGCTGACCGCCCTGATCATCTGGCTGTCGGAGAACATTGTCCTGCAACAGCCCAGACCAGAAATCCTGCAGGTCCTGAAATATATTCAAACAAACAGCAGGGACACCCTGACTGTTTCCACTCTCAGCCAGCTGGTATGCTGGCAAAAACAATACTTCATCCGCCAGTTCCGCCGGGAAACCGGCATCACACCGCATCAGTATTTGCTGCGGTACCGGTTACACCAGGCGTCACTCCTGCTGCTGCAAAACATTCCGGTGACCGAGGCTGCCCGGCAGTCCGGTTTTACCGACCTCAAATCTTTCAGCAAGGCCTTTCGCACTAAATACCAGATTGCGCCTTCACGTTATCCGAATTATTACCGGAACATTCCTTAAAAGTCCGGCTAGTGTGCTGATTACACTAATAGGGTTTAAAACGCACTAATTCCAAACTTCCTCCGCAGTGCGNNCACCAGGGTTTTCACCAGAATATCGCTCTTGAGCGGCCGGATTTTGATTGGCGTCAGATCAATATTAGCCGGATCCAGTTTGGCGGTCAGGGCGTCGGATTCTTCACGGAAGGTATTTTCCAGTTCCAGAAGCTGCGCTTTATAGGTTTCTGCGGTTTCCTTGGAACGTTCGATGTCGCCTTTTTCTTTCGCCGACCGGCTGACGCCGCGTATGGCCGTCGTTGCCCGGCCGAGTGATGACGCGCTGATCCGCTTGCTGCCCAGAAACGAACTGAGGATAGTCGTTCCGAAAGAAATGGCTGTCTGCATTTTTTGCTGCTTGGCTTGCGCCTGTTCCCGTTCGACAGCTTGCTCTGCCCGGCGGATCTTTTCTTCCAGGGAATTTACCTTGACCGCGTATTTCTGTTTCAATTGGCTGACTGCGCTGTCGCGCTTTTCGCGTATCGCTTGAGAAATCCGGATCCGGAAATCGCCTTCGCTTTCATCCGGCTGGGAAAAAGCTTTCAAGATCGGGCATGACAGCAGCTCGAGTTCGGTGTTCCGGTACAGCCAGGTACTGAAATCACGGCTCCAGACCGGATAATTTTTGGCTGCCGCGGCCGGCGCCGGCAATGCTGCGTGGTTGGCATGGGCAAGACCTGATTCTTCCAGGTCGGAAAGGCTGATTTCCATTTCCCGGGAATTTTCCCAATCGACCGGAAACACGCCATCCTGGATCGAGGTCACGCGGGTCGCGTCGCGGGTGGCTTGCATCCTGGATTTTGTTTCTTTAAAACCGATTTGCGCATAGCCGAGAATAACCGGTTTGTAGGTGATGGTTGCCGGATCCGCGGCTGATCCGCGCACGGGCAGATAAAACTGGCGAATTTCCCGAGGCAGCGCCGGCACGGAACTGGCAGAACCTGCGAAACCTGCTAAACCGCTCCTGGCGGCGGGTGGGTTGATTGCAGCACCGGGGGCCGGAACCGAAACGGTACCGCGCTCCGAACCCGCCAGGACAGGCTGTGTTTCCTGGAAGTTTTGCTGAGGTTGGGTCGCCGGCACTGCCTGAGGCAACGCCTTTTGTTTCAGCATCTGGATCTGGCTGCGCGTCAGCGGGCCGCGCAGATAGGACATGCACCAGCGGGTCTCAAAAATCACCGGCTGATCTTCGTGGACATTATGCATGAGAAAGATCCGGCTGCCCAGCGCGGCCAGGGTTGATTCCATCGCCTCCCGGTTAAATCCGGCGCCCTGGGCTGCCGACGCGCCTTCAAGCCCTTCCAGCACGCGCATTTTATCGCGTTCGGTCTGCAGGCGGCCAATAAACCAGGTTCCGGTGTTAGACAAGCCTTTATAGTCGAGGTCAACCGGATTCTGGGTCGTCAGCATGACTCCCAGGCCATAAGCGCGAGCTTGTTTGAGCAGGGTCAGCAAAGGCTTTTTCGTCGGCGGGTTTTCGATGGGCGGGAAATAACCGTAAATTTCATCCATATAGAGGATTGCCCGCAAACTGGTGGTTCCGGATTGAGTCCGGATCCAGCTCAGCGTCTGGTTGAGAATCAATGAAACAAAAAACATCCGCTCGGATTCGCTCAGATGGGCAATCGAGAAAATGGCGATCCGCGGCTTGCCGGCCGGTGTATGCAGAATTCGGGCGATATCGAGGGGATCGCCCTGCAGCCAGGAAGCAAATCCAGGCGAAGCCAGCAGGTTGTTGAAGAGCAGCGCCAGCTCAAAACGATCCTTGCCTGGGTAGAAAGACTCCAGATCCATGACCCCCACCCGCTGGAACGGCGGTTCCTGGATCAGATGGATTAAGGCAGCCAGATCCAGATTCTTGCCGCTTTGCCAGATTTGCAGCAGAAGGCTTGATATCAGGATGTGCTCGCGGCTGCGCAGCGGATCGGCCTGGATGCCAACCAGACCGAGCAGGCTGGCCGCGGTTCCTGATGCCTGGTCCTGAAGCAGTTCGCTGTCTTCGAGAATCGCCGGCGACGGGGCGGCAAAGGACTGCAGGATCGAGACCGGCTGACCAGCAGTGCTGCCGGGCGTATAGAGGGTAAATTCCGCATTCTGCCGCATCTGGCGGATCCGTTCTCCATCCTGGCCCCAGGCGGCCAGGCCTTCGCGCCAGAACCGGGCCTGCTGCGCGGCATATTCATCCGGGGACAGGCCTTTTTTTAAAGCATCATCTTCATTGATCCATGGCCGGAAATCCTCCGGCAGCAAATCGGGAAAAGTCAGCAGCAGATTGGTCAGATCACCCTTGGGATCAATGACTATGGCCGGGATCCCGTCCAAGGCCGCTTCTTCCAGCAACCCCACGCACAGGCCGGTTTTACCGCTGCCGGTCATGCCGACGCAGACGCCGTGCGTCACAAGGTCGCGGGAATCATAAAGCAGGTAGCCCTCGCGCGGTTTTTTGCCTGCCAGGTCATATGGCCGTCCCAGATAAAATGCGCCAAGCTTTTCGAAGTGCTCCATCCCAGAATCCTCCCTTGTCCTACTTGTGCCGATATGCCGATTGATCAGATATCGATGTTTCTATCCAGCTTCATATCCACATCCCGCAACGGTTTCCATTGGGCTTCCTGCTGGGTATCCTCTGATTGGCTGTCCTGGCCGGCGAAGAGGATGTCGCCGGACTGGGCTTCGATCATGCGGGCATATTGCCCGTGCCGGGCCAGGAGCTCTTCATGTGTGCCTTGTTCGGCGAGCCGTCCTTTGAGCAGGACCAGAATCACGTCGCAGCTGCGGATGGTCGAAAGCCGGTGCGCAATGATGATGGTTGTGCGGTCAGCAGATATCCGGGCAATCGACTGCTGGATCTGCTGTTCTGTTTCCGTATCGATCTGGGCAGTCGCTTCATCAAGGATGAACAGCGCCGGCTGTCGGGCGATCGCCCGGGCAAAACTGAGCAGCTGGCGCTGACCGGCGGAGAACGTGCTGCCCCGCTCTGTTACCGGAGTTTCCATGCGGTTGTCCAGCTTGTCAATAAAATCATCAGCCTGAGCTAATTTTAACGCATAAGCGACCTGGGTGTCATCTATCTGATCGTCGCCAAGCCGGATATTTTCCGCAATTGATCCGGAAAACAGGAAAACATCCTGCAGCACAACCGCTATCTGACGGCGCAAGTCATGGATGTTCAGCGTGCGGATGTCCCGTCCGTCGAGCAGGATTGCGCCGCGCTGGATCTCGTAGAACCGCAGCAGGAGGGAGATGACGGTTGTCTTGCCGGTGCCGGTCGGGCCGACGATCGCGGCGCTTTGGCCCGGTTCAAGAACAAAGGAAAGGTCCTGCAGCACCCATTCCTCTTCATTGTAGGCAAACCAGACATGGCTGAATTCGACCCGGCCTTTGATCTCCCCGACTAGCTCGCCAGCTGACAGGTCCTCGAGATCGCATTTCTTATCCAGCAGCTCATAGATCCGGTCGGTGGAAATAACGGCTGACTGGATCGTCGAATACTTTTCCGCCAGGTCGTTAATCGGTTCAAAAAACTGTTTGATATAGGTCGTGAAGGCATACAGGACACCGATATCCAGCAGCCCTGAAGACAGGTTGCGGGTGCTGAACCAGACCAGCAGCACGATGCCCAGGGTGTTGATGACTTCCATCAGCGGCCGCAGCAAGCTGTTCAGGCGGATTTGGGTCAGCGTGCTGCGGCAGTAGTCGCCATTGATTTGATCCAGCGTCTCCTGGCGCTGTTTTTCCCGGGCAAAAATCTGGATCAGGCGCATGCCGGCGATGTTTTCGGCGAAAAAGCCGTTGATGCTGCCGATCAGGTGCTTCAGCCAGACAAAGTTGCGGCGCAGGCGGCCCCGGATCAGCACCGTGACCAGAACAATCAGCGGAATGGTGATGAAAGCGATCAAAGCCAGCTGCCAATTGAGGTATAGCATCATCGAGATGAT
>DOFA01000181.1 GCA_003532195.1 Clostridiales bacterium | reverse complement strand
ACGGCCAACACCATGAACTGCCTGACCGAAGCCCTGGGCATGTCATTACCCGGCAGCGGCACCATTCCTGCCGTTTATGCCGACCGCCGCCGCCTGGCCAGGCGGACCGGCGAAGCAGTCGTCCGCTTGCTCCGGGAGAACAAGACCGCCGGACAGATCATGACGCCGGCGGCTTTCCGCAACGCCTTGCGTGTCGACATGGCGCTCGGTGGATCGACCAACTCGATCTTGCACCTGCTGGCCATAGCCCGGGAAGCCGGATATCAGCTGACCTTGCAGGAAATCAGCGCCATCGGCGACGCCACGCCGCAATTATGCAAGCTAAACCCGGCGGGTCCGGATTTTATTACCGATCTCAACGAGGCCGGCGGCATCACGGCAGTTCTTGCCGAACTGGCGCAGCGTGACCTGATCGAGACCGCGGCGCTGACGGTTGACGGATCAATGGCCGACCGAATCTTTGGCAACCCCGGCGCCGATGGCCGGGTCATCCGTCCGATCGATGCTCCGTACGCTACGGACGGCGGACTGGCTGTCCTGACCGGCAATCTGGCGCCAGAGGGCTGCATCGTCAAGAAAAGCGCGGTTTTGCCGGAGATGATGTGCCATCAAGGTCCGGCCAGGGTGTTCGACAGTGAAGAACAAGTCACCGAAGCGATTTTCAGCGGCCGAATCTGTCCGGGCGATGTCGTGGTTATCCGTTTTGAAGGTCCGCAGGGCGGTCCCGGCATGCGCGAGATGCTGACGCCGACCAGCGCCTTGGCCGGCATGGGCCTGGACAACCAGGTTGCCCTGATAACCGACGGCCGATTCTCGGGCGCCACCCGCGGTTCTTCGATCGGCCATGTCTGTCCGGAAGCCGCGGTTGGCGGCCCCCTGGCCCTGGTGCGGGAAAGCGACCAGATCCTGATTGACATCCCGGCCCGCCGCATTGAGCTGCTGGTACCCGCGGAAGAGCTGGCTGCCCGCGAGCCGGCGCCCAAGCCGGACCGCGGACTGCGCGGCGTCCTGGCCCGCTATGAGCGGCAGGTCGGCGCCAGCAGCCAGGGCGCCGGATTGATCGACCCGTCCAAGGAGACAAGGCCATGAACGGCGCTGAGCTGATCGTCGATTTTTTGACCCGCAAAGGCGTCAAGCATGATTTTGGCTATCCGGGAGGCCCGGTACTGGTTCTCTACGAAGCCATCTACAAGGCGAACTTCCCGCATGTCATGACCCGCCATGAACAGGGCGCGGCTCACGCTGCCGAAGGCTATGCCAAAGTTTCCGGCATCCCTGGCGTCTGCATCGCCACTTCCGGCCCCGGCGCCACCAACCTGGTCACCGGCCTGGCCGACGCGTATCTCGATTCGGTACCCATCCTGGCGATCACAGGGGCTGTCTCGCGCAAGGCCACCGGCACTGATGCCTTTCAGGAAGCCGACATCACCGGTGTCACCCAGCCGGTCACCAAATACAATTATCTGGTGATGAATCCCGATGAACTGCTGCCTATACTCGAAGAAGCCTGGAAACTGACGACTGAAGGCAGGCCTGGTCCCGTTCTGGTCAACGTGCCCAAAGACCTGCTGGCCTTGCCGATCAAGCAGTCGGCCAGGAAAGCCCCGACCTATACCCGGCACCGTCCGGCGAAAATCCGGACCCGTGATATGACCGACCAGGTCTGTGCCGCGTTGAAAGCCTGCCAGCGGCCGCTGCTTCTGGCTGGCGGCGGCTGCGTCATTTCCCCGGGCTGCCCGGAGAAATTGATCAGGTTCATCGAAACGCTGGGCTTGCCGGTCGCGACCACCTTGATGGGTAAAGGCGCGATCCCGGACAGCCATCCGCTCTACCTGGGCAATCTGGGCATGCACGGCACGCCGCAGGCCAACATCGCGCTGGGTACCTGCGATCTGCTGCTGGCGGTCGGCAGCCGTTTCAGCGACCGGATCATCGGCGATCCGGAACTCTATAACCGCAGCGGGCCGCGAACCATCATCCATGTCGACATCGATCCGGCGGAGATCGGCAAAAATATCCGGGCAGACATCGAAATTGAAGACGACGCGGCCGACTTCTTTGACACCATGCTCAAGACCGGCCCGCTCAGCCAGGCTGACAGCTGGCAGGAATGGCTGAACCTGCTGCAAAACAAGAAACAGCGCTACATCGGGCTGAAAAATGAGATGTATAAGCCAGCTGCGCCTCTGCCGCCGCAATACGTCATCCATCAAGTTGCCGAAGCCCTGCGCGGCAGCAATCCGGTTGTCGTGACCGACGTCGGCCAGCATCAGCAGTTTGTCGCCCAGCATTACCCGATCGAGTCGCCGCGTTCGTTCATCACTTCCGGCGGCCTGGGAACAATGGGCTTCGGCCTGCCGGCCGCAATCGGGGCGGGGGTTGCCGCCTCCGGCCGGACTGTCGTGCTGTTTACGGGCGACGGCGGCTTCCAGATGACCATCCAGGAATTGGGACTTTTAGCCCATCTGCAGCTGCCGGTCAAGATTTTTATTATGGATAACAGCTGTTTGGGGATGGTTCGCCAGTGGCAGGAACTCTTTTTCCAGAAACATTACAGCCAGTCGCTGCTGGACAATAATCCCGACTTCGTCAAGATTGCCGAAGCCTACGGCATTCCGGCCGGTTCAGCCGGCGACCCGGCGTCCCTGCAGGAACAATTGCAGACAGCACTGAAAAGTCCGGGGCCGTACATCATCCGCTGCTACCTCGATCCCAATGAAAACGTCTATCCGATGATCCCGGCCGGCAAATTGCCGCAGGATCTCCTGATGCCAGGCATGAATGATTGAAATCCCATATGAGGACCGGGATCGCCTGATCGCCAATCCAGCCGTTTACCAGCTTGGGAATGGTTCGAAAAAGTTCAGAAATGAAAGCGAAATCGTGTTTTACTTAGCTTGTTTCCCCTGAATATAAATGATATGATTTAGACCACAGATCGTATTTAGCGATGCATTTTTCGCTATTCCAGACTTGGAGGGATGAAGAAATGGCAAATATTAATTTTGGTGGAGCTGTCGAGCAAGTCGTCACACGTGACGAATTTCCGTTGGCAAAAGCTCGTGAAGTCATGAAAGACGAAGTTTTCGCAGTGCTTGGCTATGGCGTGCAAGGCCCGGCCCAGGCTTTTAACCTGAAAGATAACGGTTTCAATGTCATCATTGGCCAATCCAGGCAATTTGCCAGGGACTGGGACCGGGCGGTATCCGACGGGTGGATTCCGGACGTGAACCTGTTTGATCTGGAAGTTGCCGTTCAAAAGGGCACGATCATCATGATGCTGGTCAGCGACGCCGCCCAGATGCAGATCTGGCCGATGGTCAAGCAGAATATGCGTCCGGGCAGCGCCCTCTATTTTTCGCACGGCTTCTCGATCGTCTACAAGGATCAGACTCATGTGGTTCCGCCGTCGGATGTCGATGTCATCATGATCGCACCGAAAGGTTCGGGAACTTCCGTGCGCCGGAATTTCCTCAGCGGCGCCGGCATCAATTCGAGCTTCGCCGTATTTCAGGATTCCACGGGCAAAGCGATGGACAGATGCCTGGCGACCGGCATCGGCATTGGGTCCGGCTACCTGTTCCCGACCACATTCGAGAAGGAAGTCTACAGCGATCTGACCGGCGAGCGGGGCGTCTTGATGGGCGCGCTGGCCGGCATGATGGAAGCGCAGTACGATGTGCTCCGGGAGAACGGGCACACACCGAGCGAAGCTTTCAATGAATCGGTCGAGGAACTGACCCAGAGCCTGATCCGGCTGGTCGATGAAAAGGGCATGGACTGGATGTATTCCAACTGCTCCGCCACGGCTCAGCGCGGCGCCCTCGACTGGCGGCCGGTCTTCAAGGAAACCTTGCTGCCCGTCTTCAAGGATCTCTACCGGAGCGTAAAAACCGGCCATGAGACTGCGGTCGTCATCTCGCGCTGCGGTCAGCCGGGCTACCAGGGCAGCCTGAACGAGGAACTCAGCGACATGCGGAACTCCGAAATGTGGCAGGCAGGAGCCGCGGTTCGCTCGCTGAGGCCGCACGAAGGGCAGAAGGATACCGACGGCAAAGCCAAAGGAATCGGCGGCCGGGAAGGCGCCTGATCCTCGGAAGCGATGCTCCGTATGACCGGAATCAGCCAAACTGACAGATAAAAAAGAGCCATCCCGCGGGATGGCTCTTTTTTCGTATTATGTCCGGGGACAGATCATGGATAATTGTTGTGTCACTGATCTTCAGCAGCCGGCAGTTCAACCGACATGGTGCGTTCGCCGCGTTCAATTGCGATCGGACCGGTCCGAACCAGTTCTAAAATGCCATAGGGCTCCAGCATACCTTGCAAAGCCTGAATTTTATCATCCTTGCCGCTTAGTTCAATTGTCAGGGTGGTCGGCGACACATCGATGACATGACCGCGAAAAATGTCGACGACCTGTAGAATTTGAGCCCGGCTGGAAGCGTCGGCCCGTACCTTGATGAAAACCAGCTCGCGGGAGAAGTGGTCTTCCGGCGTCAGGTGCCTGACCATCAGGACATCCGGCAGTTTATGCAGTTGGCGGATCAGCTGGCGGACCAGCTCGTCGTCGCCGGGCAGGGTGATTGTAATCCGCGACACGGCTGAATTCTGAGTCGTACCGACGGCGAGGCTTTCGATATTAAAGCCGCGGCGCGCAAACAGGCTGGTTACCCGGGTCAGGACGCCGGCACGGTTTTCGACCAGAACAGAAAGACATTGCAACATAACGCACCTCCACAGGATTGCCTGCTATAAAATTAACACGTTTCCTGCCCGCCTTCAACCAATCGGCGGATCTTGTTGCAAATCGACCAGTTTTCATCAATAAAATGCCCCGGCGGATGTAAATCGGGCCGGGGCAGCGGGGCATAACCGGTTCAAGCCGAGTATGGCCGATTCGGATTATTTGTTTTTCAAAAGGTCGCGGATCTCTTCGAGCAGAACGACATCGTCCGGTTTGGCGGCCGGTTTTGGCGCTTCTTCCTTCTTCTTCTGCATTTTGGCGATCGAGCGGACCATCAGGAAAACGAAGAAAGCGATGATCAGGAACTGGAGGATCACCTGCAGCCAATGGCCGTACATGATGGCGACTTCAGGCGTGACTTTCTCACCCTCAGTCACAGCAGCCGCCAGCACGATCTTCAGATCCGCGAAGTTGACGCCGGAAATCAGGTAGCCGATGACTGGCATGATGATGTCGTTGACGAATCCGTTGACCACGGCGCCAAAAGCTGCGCCAATGACCACTGCAACGGCCAGGTCGATGACATTCCCTTTGGTAATGAATTTTTTAAAATCCTTCCACATGAATAGCGACCTCCCCCAATTATTTCATCCTGCGGTATGAACGGGACTTGTTTTTATTATAGGTTTAATAGCCGGAAAAGGGAAGAGCTCTGGAATGATTGGTTGTCAGATCCGGTGCGGCACAGGCAGCAATCCAGCCCGCGTAAAAGAACAAATGTTTGACATAAGCTAAACATTCAGGTATACTGGGTCAGGAGGTCGCAAATAATGGATCTGATGCAGAAACTGGCTATCCTGGGTGAATCTGCCCGTTACGATGTGTCCTGCTCCACCAGCGGCATCGATCGGCCGAATCAGGGCAAAGGTGTCGGCAATGCCAGCGTCGGCGGCATCTGTCATACCTGGACTGAAGACGGACGCTGTGTTTCGCTGCTGAAAGTCCTGCTGACCAATCATTGCGATTATGATTGTGCCTATTGCGCGAACCGCCGCTCCAACGATATCGTGCGCGCCGCCTTTCAGCCGGAAGAACTGGCGGATCTGACCATGGCCTTTTACCGGCGCAACTATATCGAGGGGCTTTTTCTCAGTTCCGGCGTTGTTCAGAGTCCGGACCATACTACAGAATTAATGATCCGCACCCTGCTTCTGCTGCGCGGCCGGTATCATTTCAACGGTTACATTCACGCCAAGGCCATACCGGGAACAGGGCCGGATCTGATTGAAAAACTTGGTTTACTGGCTGACCGCATCAGCGTCAACATGGAACAATGCACGGCGTCGTCGCTGCAGGCACTGGCGCCGCAAAAGACCGCCCAGGCGATCGCCCGGCCCATGCAGTTCATTGCCAGCCGCCGCCAGGCCAATCAGGATGAGCTGGTCCGCTATCGCCATGCCCCGGCTTTTGCTCCGGCCGGCCAGAGCACCCAGATTATCGTGGGGGCGAGTCCGGAAAGGGATCTGCAGATCCTCAGCTCTGCCCAAAAGCTTTACCGGGATTATCATCTGAAAAGGGTTTACTATTCTGCCTATATCCCAGTCAACCAGGACTCCCGGCTGCCAGCCCTGTCCCAGCCGCCGCCGCTGCTGCGCGAGCACAGGCTCTACCAGGCGGACTGGTTGCTGCGCTTCTACCACTTCCGGAGCGATGAACTGCTGGATCATCACCAGCCAGACCTGGATCTGGAGCTTGATCCCAAATGTGCCTGGGCGTTGCGGCATCTGGAATATTATCCGGTCGAATTGAACCGGGCTGATTATGAGACCCTCCTGCGTGTTCCTGGCATCGGCGTCCGTTCCGCGCAAAAGATAATCGCCGCGCGCCGCGGCCACCGCTTGCGCCTGGAAGAGCTGAAAGCCTTTAACCTCACGCTGCGCAGGGCTTCCTGGTTCATCACCTGCGACGGGCAGTATGGCGCGGCGCGCGTTCCACCGGCGGAATCCCTGCGTTTTTTGCTCGCAGACAAAGCCGGCATGCGCCGGCAATCGCCATTACAGCTGCAGATGGAGGATATTCCCGGTGTTTATCCAGTATGATGCCTCTTTCGACGGCTTGCTGTCCGCTGTCGCCTGGTGTTTTCGCCGCGGCCTGAAGCCGGAGGGATTCTTGTCCGAATCGGACGGACCCACTTTGCTGGAAGTCTGCGCGATACCGCGCGAGCAAAATATCCGCCGGCTTTTTCGCCGCCACCTGGCCAGCCGGTTGGGCCCGGAGTCCGGATCGGCGGTCCTGGACTCCGCATACCGGGCTTATCTGTCTGAGGACGGGGGCATTGCTGACCAGATCGGGGTATACTTGGAGCGCGCCCTGCAACTGGGATGCGATCCGTCCGGACGGCTATATGAGCCGCCGGTCGCCGCGGTTGCCGGTGCGGCGCGCCGCGTCAGCGCGCAGGCGCACAAGTATCTTGGCTTGCTGCGCTTCCATAATGTCGGCCCGGCATTCAGCGTAGCCGATTTCCGGCCGGATTACCATGTTCTGCCCATAATCCTGCCCCATTTCACGGACCGGCTGGCGGACCAGAATTTCGCGATCCGCGATTTACGCCGCCGCATAGCCGCCCTGCATCTCTCCGACGGCCGTGTCAGCCTGCATATCCTGGCCGAGTCCGGATTTCCGCCGGACGAAGGCGAAATGCCGCTGGCAGGGCCTTTTCCGGGCCAGGCGGAACTAGCGGCGGCCGCATCGGAACGGACGGCGGCCGAACCGGATTTTTCTGCCCTCTGGCGCCTGTATCTCAAGCGACTGAGCATTCCGGAACGGCGCAATCCGGCGCTGCAGCGAGCGAACATGCCAAAAAAATACTGGAAATATCTGACTGAAGACCCTTCAGAATATTAAAAGCGGGGCCAATCCGACGGATCGGCCCCTGCCGGGACGGATAAAACAGGTTGTTTGACCTACGGTGAAAACCGGACTAATATGGGTCACAGTACCTGCGAAGGCCCTCGGGCAGATTCGCGGGGTCAGCACTGAGAATGATCATGACGTCGAAATTGTTGTTGGCGGAGAATTTTTCCAGCTGGCCGAGAAACTCCAGCAGAAGGTCGTAATGGATCGCATCGCCGGACATTTCCGGATCGCCGATCACTTTGGTAACACTGTCAATGTAAACGTGAGTGAGGTCGTAGTCTTTGGCGCTGATGCCGGCTATAAAACTCAGCAGTTCCGGGTAGCTGCCAACCGGATATTCCGTGATGTCGATCAAACGGATCTTGTACTTGACCATACGGTCCAAACGCCGCCCGACTTCGATGCATACGACATTTGCTGAATCACTGATGGCATGCAGATTCAAGTCATCTACCAGCCGGGCGGTTTTCCCGCTCCCCTTGCAGCCGACAATTACCTTGACCATAGGCATTCACTCCCTTGCTATTTTAGATCCCTGCATTAATTGTACCCCACTTGTCCGGGCAAAAGAAGTCTCGGCGCCAGTTTTAGTTTTCTGTAGCTGCCCAAAATGTCAGGACTGATTTAGTCATTCAGACGAATTCCGGGCATTTCAGCATTATTCCGGTCATTTTGCTTGCATAAGGATCGATCGAGTGGTATAATCGCGCTTGATGGTTGTTTGGTAGCAAAGAGTGGGTTGTCCCCACTCTTTGTTGCTTCATGCCAGGATCAAGGGGGTGTGCGGAATATGAAGATGGCTGAACGGTCCCCGGATGCCCAGCGCGTATTTGCTGCCGCCTTTGACAAGGTGGCGGAGATGGGTCTGGAACTCGTGGATGCGGAGATGGTCCGCGACGGCCAGAACTGCATCCTGAGGCTTTATATCGACAAACCGGGTGGAGTCGATCTGGAGGATTGCAGCCGTGTCAGCCGGATGATTGATCCGATCATCGACCATGACTTGCAACTGCACCGGCACCACTTCCTCGAGGTCTCTTCGCCGGGCCTGGAACGGCCGCTGAAAACCAGCCGCGATTTGGCCCGTTACTGCGGCGAATGGGTGGAAGTGACCCTCTATCGGGCGCAGGACGGTAAGAAAAAGCATCAGGGGACATTAGGACCCAGCACGCCCGAGGCAATCGCCCTGATTCTGGAAGACCGGTCGGAAAGGACCTTTCTGCTGGAACAGGTTGCAAAAGTTCAAAGAATAATCCGGTATTGACCGGATGAGTGGAATGGAAGGAGTATGGCAGGCATGAATGCGGAATTGATTGAAGCCCTGCGGCTATTGGAGAAGGAACGGGGCATCGATGCAGAAGTCTTGTTCCAGGCAATTGAAGAAGCCTTGGTTTCAGCGTACAAGAAGGAGTTCGAGGCTAAGACAACGGACAATATCCGGGCTGAAGTCGATCGCCAGACCGGCGAAATGCGGGTTTTCATGACCAAGACCGTCGTCGGGCAAGTCGAGGATGAGAACTCTGAGCTTTCGCTCGAAGAAGCCAAAGCTCTGTCTGATGATTTTGAGATTGGCGATGCGATGGAGTTCCAGCTCAATCCCCAGGATTTCGGCCGCCTGGCGGCTCAAACCGCCAAGAATGTCATCAACCAGAAGCTCTGCAGCGCCGAGCGCGAGCGGATCCACAGCGAATTCAACAGCCGGGTCGGCGAAATCGCCGCGGGTATTGTCCAGCGCAAAGACAGGCGCGAAGTGATTGTGGATATCGGTCGGGCGGAGGCTGTGCTGCCGTTCAACGAGCAGGTGCGGATCGACGGATACAATTTCAACCAGCGCCTGCGCTTCCTGATCCTGAAAGTTGACGAAAAGAAGAACCGGCCAATCATCTATGTTTCCCGCAGCCATCCGAATCTGGTGCGCAAGCTTTTTGAACAGGAAGTACCCGAAATTGCCTCAGGGGTCGTGGAAATCAAGTCGATAGCCCGGGAAGCCGGCTCGCGGACCAAGATCGCCGTCGCCTCCCGCGACAGCAATGTCGATAGCGTCGGTTCCTGTGTCGGTCAGCGCGGATTGCGGGTCCAGGCGATCATGGACGAACTGATGGGTGAAAAAATCGACATTATTGAATGGAATCCCGACACCGCCGAGTTTGTCAGCAACAGCCTGAATCCGGCCAAGGTCGTTCGCGTCGACACTCGGGAAGATGAAAAAATCGCCCGGGTGATCGTCCCTGACCATCAGTTGTCGCTTGCCATCGGCCGTGAAGGGCAGAACGCCCGCCTGGCAGCCCGCCTGACCGGCTGGAAAATTGACATCAAGAGCGAATCGCAGTACCGCGCGGCAATCGAAGCGGAAATCCTTTCCCGATTTACCGAAGCCGTTGAGGCTACAGCTTTTGACGTTCCAGAGCCCGAAGAACAGCAGGGCCAGGAATAGCAAACCGGAAAGGGGGGTGCCCCATGCCGAAAAAGATTCCCCAGCGCATGTGCGTGGCTTGCCGGACGATGAAACCCAAACGGGAGCTGATTCGTCTGGTGGCCAGCCAGGACGGCGAGATCGCCCTCGATCCAACCGGAAAAAAACCAGGACGCGGCGCTTATGTCTGCCGGAACCGTCATTGCCTCGGACAATCCATCCGCGGCCGAAAACTGGACAAAGGACTGAAAACCCGGGTCAGCGAGGAAATGATCCAGCTGCTGATCCATCAAATGGAGGCACTGCCGCCGGATGACCCTAATGAAGAAGAACCCGGAATCCCAACTGGAAACTGACCCCGGTTCAACAGCCACCCTGGCGGTTTGGCGACTCCTGGGGCTGGCAGCCAAAGCCGGCGCGGTTGCTTCGGGAAACCAGGCGATCAGACAGTCACTGGTCCGCCAGCAAGCCCGACTGGTCCTGCTGGCGCCGGACGCGGCGGAGAATACCCGCCAGAAAATGGTCCGGATGTGCCAAAACCAGAAGGTAACCGTGCTGGAATTTGGCAGCATGGCTGAGATCAGCCGTTGGACCGGACACGAATCCCGAGCTGCAGCCGCCATCCTGGATCCGGGTTTCGCCGGTAGACTGCAGCAGTTGATCAGCCTCGTTGACAGTCCGGCGCAAGACGGCCGGCCGTTCGCAGAATAACACCATTTGGAGGAAAAGGTAAAGATATTATGGTAAAAAGAGAAGACTCCGGAACCGGTTTACGCGCAGGTTTCGTCCGCGGCGACGGCCTGGTTCAGCCTGTGAAAAACCACAATCTGAACAAAGCAGAAGAACCGGTTGCGAAACCGCAGCCGCCGGTTCCCAAGCCGCCTGTCCGCGAACCGGAAGAATTGACCGGACCGACTCTGACCCTGCAAGGCGTATCAGGGAAGAAAATCACCGGGGCAGTCAAGGTGATCAAGGCCGCAAGGCCGGAAAAACCGGTTGCCCCTCCGGAAACGGTTCCCGAAACAAAAGCCGCGGAGCCGGCGGAGAAGCTGGTTGACCAACCGGGCGCACCCGCCGCGGAGCAGAAATCTGTGCCGCCAGCTGTGGCTGCACCGCCAGCCGCCGGCCGCACGGATCAGGAAACACCTGTTGAAACGCCGGCCATGGCAGAACCGTTGAAACCGGCTGCCCAGGCTGCTGAACCCAAAGAACCAGCCGTGCCGCCGCAGACCATAGCAGCCGCCGCTGCCCCGGCCGGCCCGTCAGCCCCGTCAGCCGCTCCGGCAGCTGCGACCGCAGCCTCGGTTTCTGCTCCAATATCCCAGCCTCCGTCTGCCCGCCCGGCCTATGACCGCCCGCAGGGCGACCGGGGACCGG
>DOFA01000156.1 GCA_003532195.1 Clostridiales bacterium | reverse complement strand
GGAATGTCTAGTTCAGGCTGAAGGGGTTGATTTTTACTTGGTAAAACGCAACTGGTTCGATGGATTTTTCAGCAATTCTCCGCAAACAACTGCCGCCGATATCAGACAGCAGACTTTAAATGGCAATATCCATCGGGGGCGGATCTTCGCCAGGGCGGTGATCGCTTTCGAAGCGATCCTGATTATCTTGAATGGACTAGGGTATCTGCTCCGGCTGTCAGATCAGTTTAATCATTTGTCCTACCTGCTGATGTATGGACTGATGCTGGCTGTGAACCTCCTGTTCCTGTATCTGACCCGGCATAACCCCCAGGAAGGCCAAATGTCCGACGATGCGCTCCGCCGCAGTGAGAACGCCTTGACGGCATACATCGCTTTCAGCCTGGTTTGGGGCAGCCTGGTTTCGCTGCTCGATCAGAAGCTCTACGGCCAGCTCATGGTCTTTCAAATCAACCTGATCGCCAATGCGCTGATTTTTACCGTCGACAGGCGCCGGATGCGGCTGCCCATGATCCTGGCGACAGCGGTCCTGGCGGTCGGGTTGCCCTTCGTTCAGAAATCGGTTAATATCCTGATCGGACACTATGTTAATCTGCTGATTTTTGTCATCATTGTCTGGCTGATCTCCCAGGTCAATTACCAGGTCAACAGCCGCAACCTGGTTTACAATCAGGAGCTGGAACGGACCAACCGGCTGCTGGCCAACCAAATATCGGAAAACCAGCAAATCAACGACCGGTTAAAGCAGGCCAATTTTCAGCTGCGGGAACTGTCGCTGGTCGACGAGCTGACGGGCATCGCCAATCGGCGCGGCCTGCGCAATTTTATCAGCCAGGTCTTCGAGCAGAAAGAACAGCCGGTTTCCGGCCTGGGCGTCATCATGGCCGACATCGACCGATTCAAGCAATACAACGATCAATACGGCCATATAGCCGGCGACCAGATTCTGGCGAAAATCGCCGGCGTGTTGGCGCAGGCTGCCGGCCCCGAGCTGGAGATCGCCGCCCGCTGGGGCGGCGAGGAATTCATATTTCTTTCTTTCAACATCCAGGAAGTCCGTTTGCTTGAAAAAGCTGAACAAATTCGCAGTTCGGTTGAAAGCCTGCGGCAAATTCCCAATGAGGATCCGGGCGAACCCGAAGTCACGATCAGCGTCGGCACCAGTCTGAAAAGCGTAACGGTGGCATCTGATGTTGCCGCGGTGATCGATCTGGCCGACAAAGCGATGTACAAGGCGAAGCAGGGCGGCCGCAACCAGGTTTTCAGCCTGATCCCGGATATCAGGATGGTTGCCGTGACGACCCCCGAGCAAGCCGGGCAGACAGCCGGACTGGCCCGCAGAATCTGGATGGAGCATTATCGGCCGATTATCGGCGAAGAACAGGTCGAATATATGCTCAACCGGTTCCAGACTCCAGAACAGATCTGGCAGGATATCGCCGAAAAGGGTTACCAGTATGACCTGATTGAATCAGGCGGCGTGGTGGCCGGTTATCTGGCCGCCCGCCCGGACAGCGCCAAACAGGAGTGTTTTCTCAGCAAGCTCTATATTGTCAAAGACTTCCGCCGCCAGGGGCTGTCCCGCATTCTGCTGCAGCATCTGATCGAGCGCTGCCGGCGCTGCCGCTGCCGCCGCATCTGGCTGACCGTGAATAAAAACAACCGCGGCTCAATTGCCGCCTATGAGAAATTGGGCTTTAAACGAATTGAATCTGTCGTGACCGATATTGGCGGCGGATTTGTCATGGATGATGACGTGATGGAACTGGTTTGGGATTGAACCCGGACAATAATACAACCATTATTAATAATTTGGTCATAATTTTTTCAAGAAAAGTTTGTTGATTTACGCTCGCCGCGCTATATAATGAGATTAGGAAAGTCAAACAAAGTCAAACAAAAAAATGGAGGTGTTTACGATGTTTGGACTCGTACCTTTTGAAAGGAAACGGAATCAGATGCAGAACAGGGAAGACAATGTCTTCGATTTGGACCGGGTTTTCGAGAACTTCTTCAACGATTCGATCTTTCCCAGCTATTTTAATCGCAGCAGCCTGATGCGGGTCGATATTCGTGAAGAAGGCGACGCTTATGTCCTGGATGCCGAACTGCCGGGCGTCAGCAGAGATAATATCAATATTGACATCGCCGACGGCCGCCTGACCATTTCCGTCAACCAGGATGAAAAGACCGAGGAGAAGAAAGAGAATTACGTCCGCCGCGAGCGTCGGGCCTGTTCGTTCTGCCGCAGCTTTGACATCACCGACATTGACGCGGACAAAATCAGCGCCAAAATGGAAAATGGCGTGCTTAGCCTGACGCTGCCCCGGCGCGAACCGGAGAAACCGCAGGGCCGTAAAGTCGCCATCGAATAATTCCGGGCTCTTCTATTCCTCGATGATGACCGTGTCGCCGTTCTGCCGGCCGCTGGCCAGGGCCCGTGCGGCGGCAAAGGCAGCCTGCCGCTGATAGTCGAGCGTCCAGCGCCTGGCACCGATCGTGTCAAAAATAATCAGGCCGACATGCTGGCAGAACCGTTCCATTTCCTGCAGGCAGGAGATTTGGCCGCCGCCGCCGCCGCCCGGATTGGCGAGCAGCAGGACCTGCTTGCCGGCCAGGGCGCCGTCCTGGCCGCGCTGGCAGCGGCGCAGCCGGTCGAGGAAGCATTTCAGGGTTTCGGACATCTCGCCCCAGTAAACCGGGGTAGCCAACACCAAAGCATCCGCCTGCAGCAGGCATTCGGCCGTATCCGTGAAACCGTCCGCGCCAAACTGGCAGCGCCTGTCCTGGAGGCAAGTGCCCCAGCCGTCGCCGCAAACCTGGCAGCGCAGCAGTTTCAATTCCTGCAGGCGGATTTCTTCAACTTCAGCGCCGGCGGCAGCCGCACCGGCGATCACAGCCTGGATCATGGTCTGGTTCAGACCGTCGGTTTTCGGGTTGCCGGACAAAATGGCTATTCTCATCGTGAATCCCTCCCGCGATTGTTTGGTCCCATTTATCATAGCATATCCGGCGGCAGCGGAGTATCCCGGCCTGCTTATTCTTGACGCGGGGCGTCACTGCCGCTAAAATTGAGCAAACGGATCATCCGGGCTTAACTCCGGAACGGAGGGTATCATTTGGCACAGGCGGACATTCAAGAAGCGACGGTCATCTGGGATTTCAACGGCACGATTTTGGATGATTTTGGCTTGTGCCTTCGCTCTGTCAACCAGATGCTGGAACGGCGCGGCCTGGCGGCGCTGTCGCCGGAAAAGTACCTGGAAATTTTTGATTTTCCGGTCCAGGACTATTATCGCCGGGCAGGATTTGACTTCACGGCGGATCCATTCACTGAACTGGCCGATGAATACATCGCCCTCTATCAGCCGGCCAGCTTCGCTTGCCCCCTGCGCCGCGGCATCCGCGATGCTCTGGCTTTTTTCCGGGAGCAGGGGATCCGGCAGATTTTGCTTTCGGCTTCGCGGCGGGATCTGCTGCAAGATCAAATCCGCCATTTCGGTTTATCTGGTTTCTTTGCGGACTTGATCGGCCAGGATGATATTCTCGGGCGCAGCAAGCTCGCACTGGCCCGCGACTGGTTTAGCGGCAAGCCGTTTCAGCCAGCCAGGACGGTTCTGATCGGTGACACCACCCATGATTTCGCGGTGGCCAGCGACCTCGGATGCAGATGCCTGCTTTTGAGCGGCGGCCATAATTCTCGCCAACGACTGCTTGAAACCGGCGCCGGAGTATTGAATGAACCAGCGGAGCTGATCTGGCATATTGTACAGGATGGGCTTCTGATTTCCGGCAATCTGTTGAAATCAAAAGATAAGGATACCTAATTGCGGGATTATCTTGTATAATAGCTTTCATGAAGAAAAAAAATTCTGTTTGCCAAACGAGTGTTAGCGAACCGCGCGAGGTCTGCCGTCCCCGGAAGGCCCTGCCTTTTTTATGTTTAGGCAGCCTTTTGCAGGTCTTGCCGGCCAGTGCGGCAATTCTGGCCTTATCCACTTTGATCCTGTTTATCTCGATCGAGCCTGCCGCCGGAGGGACGGGAGCAGAACCGTCTGCGGAAACCATGGCCGGGTCGGCTGTCGCTTTAGCGGCGGCGGAAGAGGACTTGGCGGAATTTGATCTCATTTTCGACCGGTCGAAAGATTATTTATCCCTGCCGGACGCGACGGTTTCGCAAAAAATGCTGATCGGAGATGATCCGGCCGGGCAGTTCCCCCCTGACGTGACTCCGGTTCAGGAACCATCGGCCACTCCGGAACCGACGCCGACTTCAATTCCGGAACCGACACCTTACCCGCGGATTTTTGATGCCAGCGGCGTACCGCAGGAAGGCATGCCGGTCGAGGATTTCTTCGCGGACAACACGACCTATTATGTCAGGGTCAATACGGCCAATGTCCGGGAAATGCCCAACACAAGCGCCGCCGTTCTGATCAGGGCAACGATGGGCGACCAGCTGCTTCGCCTGGGGTACGGCCTCGACTGGTCGCAAGTGCAGACATCGGGCGGAAAGATCGGTTATGTGCTGACCAGCCTGATCACATCCGAATTTGTCAGCAAGCCGACACCGACGCCTGTTCCGACGCCAAAACCGACTGCGGCGCCAAAGCCGACCGCAACGCCAAAGCCGACCGCGGCGCCGACGGCGGCGGCAGCCGGTTCCGCACTGACCGCGGAACAAAAGCAGGCAATCGTTGACTTGGCGAAATCCTGTCTGGGCATCCGGTATGTTTATGGCTGTGAATCTCCGGAGGACGGTTTTGACTGCTCCGGATTCACAACCTATATTTACAAAACACTTTTCGGCATCACCCTGCCGCGTTCCGCCCGCAGCCAGACCGGCGCCGGCATATCCGTATCCCGCGCGAACATCCAGATCGGCGACATCATCTGCTTCGACTGGGATCCCCGGTCAAACCGTGATGGCATCTGCGACCATGTGGGCTTGTATATCGGCGGCGGCGAATATATCCATGCCGCCCACTCACGGGGAATGGTGGTCCAGTCGACTTTAAAATCAACTGATCCGGTTGTTTCGATCCGGAGAATCATCCATTGAGCAGGACATTCATGATTCCAGGAGAAATATTTCAGCATGATCAAGCATAAAACAACTCAACGGCGCGGCAGCAATCCGGTCTGGATTATTCCTGTTGTCCTGATCCTGATCCTGATGTTGGCTGCCGGCAGTTATTA
This sequence comes from Clostridiales bacterium, assembly GCA_003532195.1. Classification (GTDB taxonomy): domain Bacteria; phylum Bacillota; class Clostridia; order Saccharofermentanales; family UBA5734; genus UBA8949. The sequence goes on along the minus strand of DOFA01000156.1, from coordinate 2,295 downwards.
TGCCTGCAACCTTCGCGAACAATATCAAGAAAAACAGCGGCTGCTGCAGGAAAGCATCAGCGCGAGCATCCAGGCCAGCAGCCTGGCAGAAGCCCGCTACCAGGAAGAAATGGCGGCCATGCGGGCGGTTCTCGATCGAGATACTTTCTATCAGGGGCTCTATATCGACGACCTCAGCCTGGGCGGTCAAACATTCGAAGAGATCCAGGCACAGCTGCAGCTGCGCGATAAAAAATGGCGGGATAATTTTACAGTTACTGTGCAGCTGGGCGATCAAACCTGGCTTCTGACCCAAACCGATGCCGGCCTTGCCACCGACTGGCAGGCGATTCTGGATCAGGCCTGGCAGACCGGAAGAACAAGCGGCGCGGCGTCTGAAGATGAACAAATCCGCGACCGATACGCAATTGTCCGGGATTTGCAGAGCAATCCGCTGCACCTCTCGGTTTCCCAGTTATACGACAGCGACAAGATTCGCAGCTGGATTCTTGAAATTGCCGGATCCCTGCAAGTTGAGGCAGCCGGCGCCCAAGTAAGCGGATTTGACGCAGCCTCGAAAAGATTCACCGCCACAGAGCAGACGACCGGACGGAGCATCGATGGCGAAGCTTGCGCCGACGAGGTTCTGCGCCTGCTGGCTGCCGGCGAATATGGGCAAACCGTTCATTTTCAAGCTGAAACTGTCGTAACTGGCATAGACAAAGCGACCCTGCTGCGCCAACTCGGTTTTGTCTCTCAGGCAACAACCTATGCCCGGGCGGTCAATGTCAACCGCGACCATAACATCCTGCTGATCTGCCAGATGCTGAACGGATTGGTGCTGCAGCCTGGCGAGACCTTCTCCTTTAATGGCCATATTGGCGAAAGGACGGCGAACAAGGGCTTCCTTCCTGCCGGCGGCATCAAGAACGGTATCTTGATCCAGGAATTGGGCGGCGGCATATGCCAGCCGAACACCACGCTCTGCCAGGCGGTCCTGAAAGCGGACCTGAAAGTCGTCGAACGGCATCCGCATTCCTGGCCCAGCGATTACACCGCGGTTGGCCTGGACGCCACAGTCAGCTGGAAGGGGCCTGATTTTAAATTCCTCAACAATACCGAGTATCCGATCGCCATTGCCGCTTCTTACAAAAAACCCAATATCGTGGTTCAGATTTACGGCCGGATGCTGGACGAAGGCGTGTCGATTGCTTTAGAAGCCGAAGTGACAGAAACGATTCCGGTTGCAGTTCCTGTTGAGACATATAATCCCGAACTGGCGCCCGGCCAGCGGGTGGAAATCCGGGCGCCGCATATCGGCCGGCGGGCAACCGCCTATAAAGTCTGGAAGAAGAACGGGACTGTGATCAAGCGGGAAATGGCCTTTACCAGCTACTATCGGCCGCTTCACGGTATATATGAATATGGTCCGGCACCAGTGCCGACACCCGCGCCAACGCCAACAGTGACGCCTGCGCCAACGCCAACAGTGACGCCTGCGCCNNCAACGCCAACAGTGACGCCTGCGCCCTCGCCGACGGCAACGCCGACTGCAGCGCCGACGCTGTCTCCGACTGCAGCGCCGACGCCTGAACCCGGGGTATCGCTGCCTCCTGAGGAAACAGATCCGCCCGCGACGTCACCGACACCAGGTCCGACAGCGGATTGAACCGGCCTATGTCAGTCGGCTAAATGCTGTAAATACTGGAAGATTTGGTAATCCGCCGGCAGAAGGTCCATCGCCAGCGCTTCCACGGCTGTGACAAACCGGACCTCGTCGTGAACGGACAGCTGCCAGTTTTCTTCTGGCAAAACCACCCGCAAGCAAACCAAAATCACCCTTTGCTCCGGATAATCATGGGTCAAAACCAGGACTTGTTCCGCGATGTCAGCCCGAACAGCCATTTCTTCGGCCAGTTCCCGGGCCAGGGCCGCAGCCGGAGTTTCACCGGTTTCGACTTTGCCGCCGGGCAATTCCCAAAAACCAGAACCGGGTCCGGGTGAACAGCGCCTGGCCAGCAGCCAGGTCGGCTGTCCATCTTGCGGGGGCCCGCTGATCAAAGCCGCGGCGACCAGAATTTCCGCTCCGGCCAGCCAGACGGTTCCCTTTTGGTACATCCGGGCGTGCGTCTTATTCAGGCCATGATCGTCGCTGCCGCCGGTTCGCAGCAAGCCCAGGGCGCGCGCCGCGGCCGATACCTCACGCCGGATCTCCGGTGCAGCTTCGCCATGGAAAGCCTCGACTCCCTGCAGGCCCGCTTTCTGCAAGGAAGCCAGCTGCCGGACCAGTTCGGCGGCGACAATCGGCCGGCCGCC
>DOFA01000137.1 GCA_003532195.1 Clostridiales bacterium | reverse complement strand
GCGGCGATCATGAATTCCTCGATGATGCCATTGGCAAAGCTGATCGGATAGGGGTAGATCTCCAGAGGGTTTCCATCTGGATCAAGAACCACGCGAGTTTCCGGGAATTCGAATTCCAGGCAGCCTCGCTGGCGGCGGGCGGCCTCCAGACGCGCGGCAAGGATGCGCATGTGCCGCAGGTCCTCCGGAAATCCGGGGTAGCGGTCCGGCAGGATAATCTGCTCTTCGAAAGCCCGCCGGACTTCCGAGTAAGAAGTGCGGGCCTGGCTGCAGATAACCNNACCGATTCCGCGATTTCGCCGGCTTCAATTTCACCATCGGGGCCGATCATCAGAAACACGCTGAGCGCCAGGCGATCGCGGCCGGGGTTTAAGCTGCAGATGCCATTGGACAGCCGCGGCGGCAGCATCGGTATCACCCGATCGGCCAGATAGACGCTGGTTCCGCGCTGCCGCGCTTCCTGGTCCAACTCGCTGTGTTCCGCGACATAATGACTGACATCCGCGATATGGACGCCCAGGCGGTACCGGCCGCCAGTACAGGGCTCGATGTCAACCGCGTCGTCGAGGTCCTTGGCATCTTCGCCGTCCATGGTAATGATCTGGCGGCCGCGCAAGTCGCGCCGGCCGCGGGCAATCTCAGCTGCAATCAGGTCCGGGGCGGGATCAGGATCAAAGGCGTTTGCTTCAGTCAGAACTTTTTCGCTAAACCGGTCCGGCAAGCCATGCTGGCGGATGATCCCGAGCATGGCGACGTCCGGGCGGCCGGGATCGCCGAGGACTTCGATGATTTTGCCTGGCGGTGGTTTCACGGCCGGTTCGGTAACCGCTTGCAGCAATTCACAGACTACTTTCATATCAAAAGGCGCACCGTTCAGATTCCGGGCAGCGATAAAAATTTCCCGGCCCAGCAAAGGATCCGGCTGGTCCAGAATTACCAGTCCGTTCCGTTCATTTTGCCGTAAAATGCCAACGCACGTCTGCCTTTTCAAATTCCCCTCTGCTCCTTCCGGTATTGAAACAAAAGAGGCATTACGCGAATGCCTCTTTGATTTTGCGGGTTAATTGCTGATTGACCATCGGAACAGCCAGGTATCAGGTGCCCCGTCCGGTCATCAGGTACAGGATGATGGTCAGGGCTGCGAAAATGACCGCCGCCACTGTTGTCAGCTTCTTCAGGACCGCGTCAATGCTGCGGCCCTTGGATTTGCCAAAGAAAGTCTCCGCGCCGCCGCCGATGATGCCCAGCCCCTTCGAACTGCCTTCCTGAAAGATAACCAGCATGATCAGCCCTATGCTGATCAGGATATCGATCACTGCTATGATAATGGCCACCGGCTCCATATGTTTACCTCCCGGGTTTTGTGCGAATCAAGCAGCCGCTTTTCCGGCTGGGTTTTGCACAGCAGGTCGATTCTATCACATTGTCCGGCCGATATCAAGCCTGTCGTGACCGGCCGGAGACCGACGGAAGAGAAAAATTACTGTTTTGCCTTGCGGCTGCGCAGGAATTTATCAACTTCGGCTGCCAGGAATGGCAATAAAGCCAAAGGAATGATTTTCAGCCAGTCGCCGGCATTCAAAGCTGTGGTGGTGAAAATCCGGTTAAAAGCCGGAACATAGATGACAACGGCCAGCAAAGCGCTGGATAGCAGGAAGGCCCGATTCTGAAAGCGGTTGCTGAACAGCCCCAGCCTGAAGACCGGCAGATGCTCGGAGCGGGCGCTGAACGAACGGAATAGTTCGGCGAGGATCAAGGTGACAAAGGCAAAGGTCCGCGCGCCGACACTGGCTTCCAGCACTTTGGTCTTGAGGTTATCCACGACAGCCTCCACTTCTGCTGCCGGGTAAACGGCAAGTCCGATCCGGAAAGCGGTGTAAGTTGCGGCAAAAATGGCCAGGCTCTGGATGACGATCGTCCGCAGCATGATCCGGTTGAGAATCGGCTCTTTCTGGCGGCGCGGCTTCTGGCGCATAATGTCCGGCTCTCCCCTTTCCTGGCCGAGGGCCAGCGCCGGAAAACTGTCTGTGATCAAGTTGAGCCAGAGCAGCTGGATTGGCAGCAGCGGCACAAAACGAGGTCCGTGCAAAAGGGTGGTCAGGAAGACGATCAGGATTTCGCCGACATTGCACGATAGTAAAAAACCGACGAATTTACGGATGTTGCTGTAAAGGATCCGGCCTTCGCGAACCGCCGCGACAATAGTGGCAAAATTATCGTCGGTCAGGATCATGTCAGCCGTGCCCTTGGCGACGTCAGTGCCAGTGATGCCCATGGCGACACCGATATCGGCGCTTTTCAAAGCCATGGCGTCATTGACGCCGTCGCCGGTCATCGAGGCGATATGGCCATTCTGCCGCAGCGCATTGACGATCCGCACCTTGTGGTCCGGGGAAACCCGGGCGTATACCGCGGTATTCTCCACGGCCAGCTTCAGTTCTTCGTCGCTTAGGCCATCGATCTGTGCGCCGGCCAGAACCCCGTCGCCCGGACGCATCAGGCCGAGGTCACGCGCGATGGCGACCGCAGTGTCCTGGTAGTCACCGGTGATCATCACCGCGCGGATGCCGGCCTGGTTGCACAGCGCCACCGCGTCAGCCGCTTCCGGCCGCGCCGGGTCGATCATGCCCATCAGGCCGAAAAAAGTCAGGTCGCTTTCCGGATCATGGATTGTTCCATCCGGATGGTCTTTGCCGGCGAAGGCCAGGACCCGCAGGGCTGCTGAGGCCAGGCGGCTGTTTGCTTTGATGATAGCCGAGCGGCGATTTTGATCGAGATCCCGGAGTCCGTCCGGTCCCAGATAGCGCACACAGCGCTGGATCACAATGTCAGGCGCCCCCTTGGTCAGGGATACCAAAGGAGCTGACGGAAATCCCTGATGGTAGGTCGTCATCATTTTCCGTTCCGAATCAAACGGCAGGTCGCCGGTCCGCGGATATTGGCGCATCAGATCCGCCTGATCCAGACCGGCTTTGGCGGCAACGACGATCAGGGCGCCTTCGGTCGGATCGCCGAGGATCGCGTAACTGCCGTCCTCACTTTGCGTCAGTTTGGCATCGTTGCACAGGGCGCCGCTCACGAGCAGATATTCCAGGATTGGGTTTTCCGGCATCGGCTCCCCGGTGGAACTGTCGAGCAGACGGCCAATTGGGCTATATCCCTGGCCTTCGGCTTCAACCAGCTGATCAGGCCAGAACAGCCGTGTGACCATCATTTGGTTCTGGGTCAGGGTGCCGGTTTTATCTGAACAAATGACATCCACCGATCCCAGCGTTTCCACCGCCAGCAGTTTCTTGACAATTGCGTTGCGGTCCGCCATCCGTTTCATGCCCAGGGCCAGCACGATGGTCACCACCGCCGGCAGCCCTTCCGGAATGGCCGCGACCGCCAGGCTGATTGCCGTCATGAAAGTCGGCAGGAAATCATTTTTCATCAAAATGCCCTGGAGAAAAACCACCAGGCATACCGCCAGGCAGATCAGGCCCAGCCACTTCCCGAGCTGGTTCAGGTTACGCTGCAAGGGAGTATCTTCATCTTTGATATTCTGCAGCTTGTCGGCGATGCTGCCGATCACGGTCTGGCTCCCGGTGGAGACAACCAGGCCGCGCGCCCGGCCGTAAGTGATCGGCGTACTCATGAAAAGCAGGTTGCGCTGGTCGCCCAGCTGCGTCGTTTCGGCGATGACTGCGGCGGCGTCCTTTTCGACCGGGACCGACTCGCCGGTCAGGGAAGCTTCATCGGATTTCAAAGCTGTGCTTTCCAGCAGGCGGATATCCGCCGGCACGATATCGCCGGCTTCGAGCAGAACCAGATCGCCGGGCACCAGCTTTTCGGCGGCGATAATCTGCTGCCGGCTGTCTCGAATGACTCTGGCCTGGGGAGATGTCAACTTCTTCAAAGCTTCGATGGCCTTCTCCGCACGTCCTTCTTGAATCAGTCCGAGGATGGCATTGATCACCACAATAACCAGGATCACTCCTGCTTCCAGCCATTGCTCATAAATCCCGGAAATAATGCTGGCAATGATCAAGATAATCACCATGATGTCCTTGAACTGGCTGAGAAATTTGACAATCAGCGGCTGTTTTTTCTTCTCTGTCAGGCTGTTGGGACCAAATTGCTTGATGCGGCTGGAGGCTTCCTGCTCGGAAAGTCCGGTCTCTGCGCTGCTTCCCAGCCGTTCGATCACTTGTTCGCGGCTTTCGCGATAAGCTTGTGTCGTCATTTTTGATCCTCCCTGATCCTGCCCGGCCTATCAAAAATAGACGCGAGGATCATCCGGCTGGTTTCGGATAAAAAAATAGACCTTAATCCATGCCCTGCATGTATTAAAAGTCTCACACTTAACGATAAAGCCAGGCCACCCGTGCCTTGTTGTTGACTTTATCTCCGTACGCATACGGCAGTTACTCCCTATTAAGTAACTTTAATCATACACTTAATCCGCCGGTCTGTAAACCGTTTCGCGAAAAATAAAAAACCCTGAGCTGGCTTGACTGCGGCTGCAAGGCTTCTTACTGGTGCCCAGAGCCGGAATTGAACCAGCGACACG
>DOFA01000240.1 GCA_003532195.1 Clostridiales bacterium | reverse complement strand
AGAGAAGGAACCGGACCGGCACCGCTATTCGCGCCGGGACAAACCATTTGGGATCCGCTCCGGCCATACCCATCCGGCCCAAATCGAGGATGTCAAGATCTATACGACGGTCAACCGCAATCATTCCGGCGAGATATCGGAAATCTACATCACGACTGACCGCGAAGGCACCCTGATCATGGGCCTTCTCAATTCCCTGTCCAAAACGATTTCCGTGATGCTGCAGTACCACATACCGCCGCAGAACATTTCCAAGATGCTGCGCGGGCAGAAGTACGAGCCCTACGGCTTTGTCACCCGGCATCCCTACATCAAATACTGCACATCCATTTCGGATCTGGTCAGTAAAATCATCGATATCGAGAGCGGCGATTACTCTCGCTGCCAGGTCAAGCCGGAACCGGAAGCCATGGCTGACGGGGAAGGGCCAGGCGCAATTCCAGCCCCGGCCGATGAACCGGATGCCCCCATGACGGCTGATCCGGCGCCGGCGGCACCAGAACCGCAAGTCAGCACTCAGTCGGAGTCTTTCCCGGCCTTGTCTACCCGGGAATATGCCACCGGCGTCCAGCCCGAACCCCGCGCCAACGGAATTTTCGTTCATGAAAAAGCCCTCGAGGCGGCCCAGAACGGTGAAAAACTCTATGATGGCTCAATCTGCCCGGACTGCTCCAGCACGCGCATGGTCCGCAACGGAACCTGCAAGGTATGCCTGGACTGCGGCTCGACGACAGGGTGTTCCTGAAGGGGCGAAAAATGCAGGATATTATCTCGGTCCGCCAGCTGACCAAGCGCTACGGCACGCTGACCGCGGAAGACCAACGTATGGCCAGGGGATCACCAGCCCAGGCGGTGCAGATATTCGCGGCTCATCCGGGCTGCTTCCAGTGTCGGCCGGCCGACGGAGCTATCCTGTTCCACGACTACCCATTGGGCGCAAGTTTGCTGCACGGCTTCCAGAATGGCTGGAAAATTCTGCATACCATGACCGAGCGGCCGGAATTCGAATCCTTCCCGGCCGGATCTGGGCGTAGAGGGAATCCAGGCCGTAACTGCCGTCGGGTAAACGGATAAATTCGAAATCATGGTTATGATAAAGCAGGGTCATGCCGTTTTCACGGCAGGCGTCTTATATTAGAGAACCAGGATCGCGAGGACAGCAGTCAGCAGGCTAAATCCGCTTATCATGACAAAGCCGGTACCCAGATTGAACTGCTGAGCCAGAAAACCGATTAATGTTGGGCCAGCGACCATGCCGATGCCGTAAACGGATTGGAAAAATCCCATGGCACTGGCCTTGCGATTGACGGGAACCGTGCGGGTGCACAGCGCCAGCAGGATGGTCATCTGGAGGCCGATGCCGATACCACCGATAAACTGATTAGCAAATAACCAGGCCAGATCGCGGGTCAGCGGCAGCAGAGCGGTGCAGATCCCAGTCAGGGCAAAGCCGAAAGCCACCAAACTGCGCAGCTTGAACCAGCGGGCCAGAAGGCTGCCGCCAAGCAGGGCGGCCAGTGCGCGCGGCAGCAGGGAAAACGCCGACAGCAGCCCCAACTCGAACTTACTGGCGCCCAGGTCGCTGGCATACTGCGGCACGAATCCGGAAACGGTGGCAAAAGCGACCAGCTGGGCGAGAAGCGCTAGAATCGAAGTCCAGAGCAGGGTGCGGTCGCTTCCGATCGACAAGGCCGCGCGCAGACTGGATCTGGAACGTGTTTCACCGCCCGGCACCGCATGGGGGCGCTCTTCCTGAACCGCCAAACTGAGCACCAGGCTGGGAACAGCGATTATGATTGCGAGAAGGAAAGCATAGCGCCAGCCCTTGATCTGAGCCAGAAAACTGCCGGCCAGCATGGCGGCCATGGTACCAAGGTTATTGCTGAAACTGATCCGTCCCATTGCCTGAGGTGTGTCCTGAACCGGGAAGTAGGACAGGTAAAGTGTAGTGAAGTGTACCCACATGGCGGCGGCCACTCCGGCCAGTCCGCGGAAAACCAGGATCAGCCAAACCTCCCGGCTTAGGTACAAGCCGGTGGCGCTGATTACGGACGCAACTAGCCCGGCGATGATAAACAGCCGCTTGTTGCGCAGGTGATCGGACAAAATACCGGCCGGCAGCCGCAAGATAGTCTGAGTCAACCCATAGGAACCGATTACCAGACCAGTCATCAGCGGCGATGAACCCAACTCGGTCAGGTACGGGGACATAAACGTCGGGTAAGTATAAAGGGAAGCCCAGAAGAGACCGACCAAAGTCAGAAGAATCGGGCTGCGGCGGGCTTGCAGCCAGCTCTTCCAGGCTGAGGCGGCAGCCGGACTGACGGGTTGTCCTATCATCAAACACTCCATCTTGCCGGGGAATCTGGAAACGGTTTTTCTGTAATGCTGCAAATAAGGATTGCCCGGACAGTGCAATGCTTCTATAATACTCATAGACTGCTGACAGGGTCAAGCCTGTCGACGGCCGAAGCATTGTCCCGGCTGATTTGGAGGCGAAGATGGATCTGGAAAACGGGCGTCAGCCCGGATTAATTCATATTTACTGTGGTGAAGGCAAGGGCAAAACCACGGCTGCCGTCGGGCTGATCGCCAGGGCGGCCGGCCATGGCATGCGCATTTTGCTGGTCCAGTTCCTGAAAAACGGCAAGTCGGGCGAACTGGCATCCTTGCGCCGCCTGCCGCAGGTCCGGATCCTGACCGGAAAGCCTGCCACTCATTTCACCAATGTCATGGATGCGGCGGAAAAGGCCGAGATACTGGAACTGCACCACCAGCATCTGCAGGAAGCGATCCGGACAGCCCGGGAGGGCCAAATCGATTTGCTGGTCTTCGA
>DOFA01000274.1 GCA_003532195.1 Clostridiales bacterium | reverse complement strand
GGCTGGCTCGCCGGGAATTCAAGCTATACGCTTTCGCATTCAACATCCGGGACCGGGGATTTCGCCGCTTGCTTGGACTAGCTGTGCCGACGCTGATATCCGGTTCAATTGTGCAAGTCAACACTATCATCCTGACCGGATTTGCCAACCAGTTCGCCGGCGCGGCAACCTCGCTGCGCAATGCCTCGACGGTCTGGTAGCTTCCCTATGGCATTTTCGCCGTTGCTGTCGGCAATGTCATGCTGCCCGCATTGGCCGGTTTCTGCGCCGCCCGGGATAATGCCGGCAGCCGGCGCCTGTTCACCCGCAGCCTGCGCAGCGTCTTATTCCTGATCATACCGTCCGCAATCTTGTTTCTGGCGATGCCCGGGGATGTCATCCAGGCAGTGTTCCAGTGGGGAAGCCGCTATAATGACGCAACCGTGTCCGTAACAGCATCGATTCTGCGCGGATATTGCCTGGCGATGATTCCCCAGTCCATGGTCTTTTTGATCAACCAGGCGTTTTATGCCCGGCGAATGACAAGGATTGCCTTGTATAACGGTGTTTTGACCTTGATCCTGAACACCCTGCTGTGTCTGGCGCTGACCAGCTGGACCAGCCTGGGCGTCAGCAGTCTCTCCCTGGCTTACGCGCTGACCAGCTGCTGCAGCGCGGCATTCCTTTATGGTCTATACCGGCGCGGCTATCCGGATGCCGCGCCGCGGCGAATCTGGCCGTTCCTGCTTCGTTCGGCGATTTGCGCCGCCGCCCTGGCTGCTGTTGCGCTCGCCTTGAACGCGCTGCCGATTCGACCGCCGCACAAGCTGCTGCAGCTGCTCTGGCTGGCAGGGCGGTCTTTGGCCGGAGTTGCCGCCTATATGGGCATGGCGGTATTTCTGAAAATGCCTGAACCGCAGGAGGTATGGCTGAAAATCAGACGCTGGTTGAAGAAACGCCGGCCTGTTGCCTGACCGGCCGGCGGCGGTGGCGAGGAGGTTGTCAGGAATGTTGGTTTTTGACGGATTTTTGCTGGCTTTGTCGAATGAATATTTATTGACTTGACAAGCCAGTAATTCTATAATGGATGAAGAACGATTGTTCTACATGGAGGTAGCATATGGCAAAAGCGGACAAAGTCCCTGGTAAGTCCAGCCAGGAAGTCAATCAAAAACTGTCGTCGGACCGGGCCAGAGCTCTGGATGCAGCGTTAAACCAGATTGAAAAGCAGTTTGGCAAAGGAGCAGTCATGAAATTAGGTGAAAAGGCAGCCATGCACGTTGAAGTTATTCCAACCGGCGCCTTGTCGCTTGATATTGCTTTGGGTGTCGGAGGCGTTCCCCGCGGAAGAGTTGTGGAGATATTCGGGCCGGAATCATCCGGCAAGACGACTGTCGCCCTGCATATTATTGCCGAGGCTCAGCATGCTGGCGGCACAGCCGCTTTTATCGATGCGGAGCACGCCTTGGATCCCGGATACGCCGCCCGTCTTGGCGTTGACATTGATAACCTGATTGTCTCACAGCCGGATACCGGCGAGCAAGCTCTGGAAATCACAGAAGCCCTTGTCCGCAGCGGCGCTGTCGATGTCATTGTCGTCGACTCGGTCGCCGCCCTGGTTCCTAAAGCAGAGATTGACGGTGAAATGGGCGACTCGCATGTGGGTCTGCAAGCCCGTCTGATGTCCCAGGCCTTGCGTAAACTGGCCGGCGTTATCAGTAAATCCAGTACAATCGCAATTTTTATCAACCAGTTGCGGGAAAAAGTCGGCATTATGTTCGGCAATCCGGAAACAACGCCCGGCGGCCGGGCGCTAAAGTTCTATGCGTCGGTTCGGCTCGATGTCCGTAAAACCGAAACCCTGCGTAACGGGACGGATATCATCGGGACCCGCACGAAGGTGAAAGTGGTCAAGAATAAGGTCGCGCCGCCCTTTAAGGACGCCGAGTTTGATATTATCTACGGTGAAGGCATTTCAAAAGAGGGCTGCATTCTGGATCTGGCGGTCAATATGGATATTCTGGAGAAAAGCGGCGCCTGGTTCTCTTATCAGGGGCAACGCATCGGCAACGGCAGGGAAAACGCCAGGATGTTTCTGAAAAACAATCCTGCCATGCGCGATGAGATTGAACAGAAAATCCGGGCATCGATCAATCAGGTTCCTGTTTCGTTTGAAGCTCCGGAAGAAAATGAAAATGAAGAAGATATCCTCGGACTCAATCTCTGATTGGCTGAATCCAGCCGATCGGGAACAGGAAAATCAGATTCAAGCCGGCCGAATCGCTGCCATAACCTGGCTCAAGTTGAATCGAAAACCATCCTTACAGGTGGCAGCTTTTTTGCGTCGGCAATATCCTGAACCGATTGTTGAGAAAATCCTGCATTCATTACAAGAAGACGGATATATTGACGATCAAGCTTTAGCCAAGCGCCTGGTAAGCCAACGCCGGGGTTACCGGGCTGAGTCGCGGGCTGCGCTTGCTGCCAGAATGCATCAACTTGGTCTTGAAGAAAAGGCCATTCAAGCCGCTCTGCCCGAAGAACAAGACGATTTGGATGCAGCCAGAGAACTAATTCGCAGCCGTCAGTCACGCCAGGTGATGGACTGGCAGAAAGCAGGTCGCTTTCTGGCCAGACGCGGTTTCAATCAGGAAGTCATCATTCAGGTTTTGCGCGAATCCTTTTCAGGCATTGACAGCAGGGACACTGATCAGGCATGATTGCAAGCAGGACAACATCAGGCAGGCATGATTGCTGATCAGAAGCGATGCGGCAGGATGTGCGAAAGGTGAGGGCGACTATTGGCCAGTTCTTCTGGTAATCAATATCATGAAACGATAAATCCGGAACCTGAATATGCGGTCTATCTGCTGTCGCTGGGATGTGCCAAGAACCTTGTCGATGCAGAATGCATGAGCCGGATTATAACCGACGGCGGGTATCACATCGTCAATAGCCCGGAAATGGCGGATATCCTGGTTATTAATACCTGCGGATTTATTGAGGATGCAAAAAAAGAGGCGATTGAAGCGATTCTTCGTCTGGCTGAACTGAAACAACCTCAAGGGCAGGCGCAATTCCTGGTCGTCACCGGCTGCCTGTCCCAACGTTATGCCCGGGAAATCCGCACGGAGCTGCCGGAAGTCGACGTTGTTTTAGGTACCGCAGAATACAGCCGGATTGCAAGCGTCATTAAAGACCTGCGCCATATTCGCCCGAAACCGGAAAATGATGCCGGAATGCCGCCGCCGGGAAGCCTTGAACACTTGAATGTCGATCGCCAGCCATCAACAACCGGCCGATACGCATATGTCAAAATAGCTGAAGGATGTTCCAATTGCTGCACATACTGCGCCATACCCGGCATTCGCGGCCCGTATAGATCCCGGCCGATGGAGGACATCATAAATGAAGCCAGGCGGCTCAGTGCGGCAGGATGGGATGAAATTATCCTGATTGCCCAGGATTCAACGCGCTATGGCATCGACCTTTATCAAAAGCCGATGCTGGCTCAGCTCTTGCCGGCCATCTGCAGTCTGGATCCGGTTAGAATGGTGCGCATCCTCTATGTTTACGCTGATATGCTGGATGACAGCCTGATTCAAATCATGGCCAAGGAACCGAAAATCGCCCATTATCTGGACCTGCCCATTCAGCACGCCGACGACGGCATGCTCAGGCGCATGAACCGCCGGGATTCGCAGGCGGACCTGCGCCGAAAGATCGTTTGCCTGCGCCGCGCCATGCCAGATTTAATCCTGCGGACAACGGTCATGGTTGGTTTCCCGGGTGAGACTGAGGCGGAATTTGCTGCCTTAAAAGCCTTTCTGGAAGAAATCCGCTTTGAGCGGCTGGGCTGTTTTATTTTTTCGCCGGAAGAGGGAACGCCTGCGTTCTCTTTGCACCCCCGGATCCGTAAATCGGTTGCTTCGGCACGGCAAAAAGCAATACTTGATATGCAGCGCAAGATTTCATGCGAAGCAAATCGCCGTCGGATAGGTCAAGTTATCCCGGTTGCTCTTGAAAGTGTCGATGAGCGTGGTATATTTTACATAGGCCGAAGTTATGGTGAAGCTCCAGAGGTAGATCCAGTAATCTATGTTGCCGGAACAGCGGAGCATTTGTCAGTTGGCCAGACTTGTCCGGTTCGCCTGATTGATGCCGGTGACTATGATATGACTGGGGTGACTGAATTGTGAATCTGCCCAACCGTTTAACATTGGCTCGCATTCTGCTGATTCCGCTGATCTTACTGTTCATGCTTCCGCTGCCGGATATCTTTGCTTTTGCTTCCTGGAACCGTTTCATCATCGAGTATGGCCAGCTGGTTGCCTTCGTCTTGTTTGCTATCGCTTCATTGACCGATTTGATTGACGGACGGATTGCCCGCAAACTGAATCTGGTCACGAATTTAGGTAAATTTCTCGACCCGATTGCCGATAAAATGCTGGTTATCTCTGTCCTTAGTGTTTTGGTCCAACTGCACCGGCTCAGCGCCCTGGTGGTGATCGTTGTCATTATCCGGGAATTTACGGTCACCGGGGTCCGCCTGGCCGCTTCAGATAAAGGCGTCGTCATCGCCGCCAGCCGATTGGGCAAAGCCAAGACTGTCTCCCAGATCATTGCCGTCTTGATTATCCTGGGGGAAAGAACTCTGATCATGCTGACCGGATCTTTTTTGGCCGGGAGTTGGATTATTGGTGCCGGAGACGCCGCTATGCTGATCTCGGTCATCCTGACGCTGGTTTCCGGTATAGATTATGTACGAAAAAACCTTTCTTATCTCAAAGAGTGAAATTATTTTCTGAGTATCTTGACATTTCATTGATTATCAAATAAAACTATGATATGTCTTGAGTATATCCTGGAGATTTTTCCAGAAAGACATAAGAATCCAGATTACAGGAGGGAAACTGCATGTCTACGGATAGTATTTTCGAAAGTGTCCAGAACATTCTTGTTGAACAACTCGGTGTTGAAGCTGACATAGTCACCATGGAGTCGAATTTCATTGACGACCTCAATGCCGATTCGCTTGATATCGTGGAGCTGGTCATGGCCATGGAGCAGGAATTTGGGATTTCGATTCCGGACGAGGAAGCGGAGCGAATTAAAACAGTCGGTGACGCGGTCGATTTTATAAAAGCCAACACTTGACCATGAAGCCCCGTCAGGGGCTTTTTTTTCGCCAGGGAGGTTTGCCGGATGCATTTGCTGCAGACCGCTATTCCGCAGTTAGAGCAGCGTCTGGGATATGTGTTTCAAAACCAGGATTATCTGCGGGAAGCGTTGACACATTCAACATATGCCTATGAGCACCACAATGAGGTGAAAACCAGCAATGAACGGTTGGAGTTTCTTGGTGATGCCGTTCTGGATCTGGCGATCGGCGACTCCTTTTTTCGTAATCAAAACCAGTTCAGTGAAGGTTTCATGACAAAAACCCGCGCGCTTGTGGTTTGCGAAGAGACACTGGCAGGCCTGGCCCGTTCTCTGGATGTTGGCAGCCTGCTCTTGCTCGGTCGCGGCGAAGAGGCAACCGGCGGACGCGATAAGGACTCAAATCTGGCCAACGCCATGGAGGCTCTGTGGGGGGCCATTTATCTGGACGGCGGATTTGATCAGGCCTGTTTGGTTATTTTACAGTCATTGGCGCAACCGATCAAAAGAGCTCTGGCCGGCGACCTTATTCATGATTATAAAAGCCGTTTGCTGGAGTTGGCACAGGGGTCGCTCGCCAGCCGCAAAGTTCATATCTGCATCATCGACGAGAAAGGTCCTGTTCATGAACGTGTTTTTACGGCCGGTGTGCTGCTGGATGAGCGCATGATCGCCAGCGGCAGCGGCACAAGCAAGAAGGATGCTGAACAACAGGCCGCCCGCGCAGCTTTGGAAATACTCACAAAATCACCGGGGGATGCGGCATGCACCTGAAATCATTGGAAATTCAAGGCTTTAAGTCATTCCCGGAGCGGACCGTCATCGAATTTGACCGAGGTGTGACCGCGATTATCGGGCCCAACGGCAGCGGCAAATCTAATGTGACCGATGCAATCCGCTGGGTTTTAGGCGAGCAAAGCGTCAAGACTCTGCGCGGTTCACGAATGGAGGATGTCATTTTCACCGGAACCCAGTCGCGCCGTCCGATGAGCTTTGCGGAAGTGACCATGATCATTGACAACAGCGACGGCAAGCTGCCGGTTGAGTATACAGAAATCCAGGTGACGCGCCGGCTCTATCGTTCCGGCGAAAGCGAATATCTTTTGAATCGTTCGATTTGCCGTCTGCGGGACATCGCCATGCTGTTCATGGATACGGGTCTGGGACGGGACGGATATTCAATTGTCGGCCAGGGCCGGGTCGACGATATCCTCAGCCATCGTTCAGAAGACCGGCGCCGGATTTTCGAAGAGGCTTCCGGCATCGTCAAGTTTAAAACCCGCAAAGATGAGGCGGAGCATAAGCTGCAGAACACCGAGCAGAATCTGCTGCGCATTAATGACATCATCAATGAGCTGGAAGACCGCCTGGAACCGCTGGTGCAACAGGCGGAAGCCGCCAGACGTTATCTGGCTCTGCACGATGAGCTCAAGAGTCTGGAAATTGCCCTGATGCTGGACACGATTGACCAGCATCAGCAGAAACTGGTTGAATCGCGTTTGGAGATGCAGTTGCTGCAGGAGGATCTGGAACAGGAAAACCGCTCTTTGGTCGAGTTAAAAGAAAAAAATCACCAGACGACTGAGTTGATTCGTCATCTTGAAGAGCAAATGAGTCTGGTCCGGGACGATTTCAACCAAATCAGCAGCCAGGTCGGTGTTCTGCAGGGCGAAGAAGCACGCGCTGATGACCGGATCCGGCAGCTCCGGCAAAACCTGCAGATAGCAGCTGCCGAGGAGGCGGAGTTGAACCAGAGCCTGGGCAGCCTGGACAGGGAATTGGCCGGGCGCCAGATCAAGGAAGAAAACCTGCGCCGACAGCTGGTTCTTTTTCGTCGGCAGCTGAACGAAGCTGAAACTGAGATGCAATCAGTCCTGCAAACCCTGGACGCGGCAGCCAAGGAAACAGAAAACCTGAAAGTCCGCCAGGATTTGCTTCAGGAGAAGCTTTATGAACATCGCGGTTTACTGACACAAACCCGCGGCCAGAACGCTCTGGTGGAGAGCCGCCGGAAAACGATCACCCAAGAACAGCGGGAGATGACCAGTGACCGTGACCGATTAGGCATCCTGTGCGAGGAAACCGAAACTCAACTGCAGCAGATCCGCAAGAAAGCTGCGGAGCGGGAAGCAAGTCTTGCGTTATTACGCCAGTCCCTCGAGCTTTCGCGCCAAACCTGTACTGCGCAGGCCAAACAGCTCGATCAGACCCGACAGCTCCTGCAGAATCGGGAATATCGGCTGAATACCCTGATCAGCCTCGAGAAAAATCTGGAAGGCTATGGAGAAGCCGTTCGGAGATTAATCCGCCAGGCGGAGAGCGACCGGCAATTCGGACAAGGAATCAGAGGCACGCTTGGCAGCCTGATTCGTGCCGGACAGAATTATGAACTGGCTATTGAAACTGCGCTTGGACCGGCAATCCAGAATGTTGTCACCGACACGGAAGAGACGGCGGCCCGCCTGATTGAATATCTAAAAACAACTCGCTCGGGCCGGGCGACATTCTTGCCGATCGCTTCGATCAAAGGAAGAACTTTGGAAACAAATATCCTGGGCCAGCTGTCCGGGCAGGACGGATATATCGGATTGGCCAGCCAACTGGTGCAGTCTCCGCCCGACTTGCGCAACATCATCGATTTCCTGCTCGGTCGGGTTGTCATCGCGAATAATCTCGAACAGGCGGTGAAAATGGCTCGCAAGACCAGCTACGCCTGCAGAATAGTCACATTGGAGGGCGATGTTCTCAACCCCGGCGGAGCTATGACCGGCGGATATACCCATACCGGCAATTCCGGCGTTCTGTCGCGTAGCCGGGAAATCGAGGACTTGAAAGCTGAGATTCAAAGATTAACCCATGAGCAGAATGAGCAAGAAAATGAAATTCCGGCTTTGGAGCTGAAAATGCAGGAACTAGCCAGACAGCTGGCCGACCTTGAAAAACAAGCCCTCGATGACTCACACCTGCTGGTCCGCGAGGAAGCCCGCCTGGAATCCCTGCGCCAGGAATCTGAAAAAACGCGGGCCCGCCAGCAGCTGCTGCAAGCGGAAGATGAGCAGCTGCAGAACCGCTGCCTGCAGATTGACAAGGAAACGGATCAGATCCAAGAGGAATCCAGCCGGATGGAACAGGAAATCGCCCTGATCCGCCAGTCGATTCAGGATCAGGTCGGCGCTAATCAGGCGGAGCAGGATCGGCGCGACGAATTGCGCGAGTCAATCGCCGATCTGCGCGTATCTCTTAATTCCATTGAAGAATCTTTGCAAGCGGCCCAGGAACTGGCCGGCCGCATCGAGCAGGAAAAACTGAGCCAGCAGCAGAGGCTCGACCGCCATCGCCGCGACCAGACAGACGGACAGGCAGAAATCGAACGGCTGCACAGCGAAATTACCCTGATCCAGACCCGGATTGCCGAAAAAAAATCCGCCGGCGAAGCTTGCAGCCAGGCCGCCCGGGAACTGGCTGAACGCAAGGGGATTCTGGAATCAGAACAAAGCGCATTTATTGACCATTTGGAACAATCGGCCAGCCGTTCAGCAGCCCTGCAAAGCGAGATCGGCCGTGCCGAAGGCAAAGCCAGCCGTTTTGAAGGCCTGGTCGATGATGTAAAAAACCGCATGTGGGAAGAATATGAACTGACCGCCGATCAGGCTTCCGGCTGGCGGCGGCCGCTGGAGAACCGAAATGAAGCCGGCCGCCAGGTTGCCCAGCTGAAAAACAGCATGAAGACGCTGGGGCCGGTCAATGTCGCGGCAATCGACGAATACCAGGCGGTCCAGGAACGGTTCCGCTTCATGACCGGTCAGCGCGACGATATTGAAGCTTCCCGGCATAAGCTGACCGCTGTGATCGAGGAACTGACCGAAGCGATGAAACAGCAATTCGTCGATCACTTTCAGCTGATCAATGAAAACTTTAAGACAGTATTCTCTGAATTGTTCGGCGGAGGAATGGCCGAGGTGAGTCTGGAAGATGAAAATGACGTCCTGGCTTGCGGCATTGAGATCAGGGCGCAGCCGCCGGGGAAAAAACTTCAGAACCTGCTTCTGCTTTCCGGCGGCGAACGGTGCCTGACGGCAATTGCCCTTTTGTTTGCTATTCTCAAGCTGCGCCCCACCCCGTTCTGCGTTCTTGATGAAGTTGAAGCAGCCTTGGACGACGCCAACGTCAGCCGATTCACCGATTATATCCGTCGGTATGCCGATGAATCCCAATTTATTCTGGTGACGCACCGCAAAGGCACAATGGAGGCTGCCGACCGATTGTATGGGGTGACGATGCAGGAAAGGGGCATTTCGCGAATTCTCTCCATGCAGCTTAGCGAATGAAAGGAATAAAATCATGGGTTTGTTGGAGTCTTTTCGGCGGGGAATGAAAAAAACCCGGGATTTCGTAGCAGAAGGGTTTAATCGGATAGCGGCAGCCATGGGGGTTTTCGACGAGGATATGCTGGACGATCTGGAGATGCTACTGGTCCAGGCTGATGTCGGATCGTCGGCAGCCGGCGCGCTGATCGGGGGAATTCGTTCTGAAATTCGGGCTTCCGGCGACGCGTCCCGCACAGCTGTCCTGCAAAAACTGGAAGACGGCATGTTGGAGATACTTGGCCCGCCAGGACGCCTGAATCCGCAGCCAGGCGTGCTGACCATCTTGTTGATGGTTGGTGTCAACGGAACCGGAAAAACCACAACCGCCGGGAAATTATGCGCACGCTTCCAATCAGCCGGGATGAAAGTGATTCTGGGAGCGGCCGACACTTTTCGGGCGGCGGCGATCGAGCAGCTGGCACATTGGGGCGAGAGGACCAGTACGCCGGTGATCGCCCACCAGGAAGGATCGGATCCCGCAGCGGTGGTTTTTGACGCCATACATGCCGCCCAGGCGCGTCGAGCAGATATCCTGATCCTGGACACAGCCGGCCGGATGCACAACAAACAAAACCTGATGGATGAACTGGCCAAAATCCGCAGGATCATTCAGCGAGAGGCGCCGGACGCAAAATGTGAGACTCTGCTGGTCATTGACGCGACTACCGGACAGAACGCGGTAAGCCAGGCCCGGGTATTTCGGGAGGTATCAGAAGTGACGGGGCTGGTCATAACCAAACTGGACGGCAATGCCAAAGGCGGCGTGGCGCTGGCGGTTGCCTTTGAAACCCGGACGCCGATCATGCTGGCCGGTTTAGGCGAGAATCTGCAGGACTTGACGGATTTTGAACCAGTGTCCTTTGTCCGTTCGCTGCTGCCGGAAAAGTAAGGCCGGAGTCAGTCGGAACCGCCGGAACCTGACCGATCGGAACCTGACAAGTAAATATACTTGACAGTCAGCCGGCAATCCGGTATGATGACCTTTATGAATGATGGAGAACATCAACAGGCGACAAACACAGATATCTGCCTCTGGCTGGACTTTTATGGCCGGCTCTTGACCGAGCATACCCGTGAGATACTCGAATTGCGTTACTGTGAAGACTTGTCCCTGTCCGAGATTGCCGAAAATCTGCATATCTCCCGGCAAGCGGTGAATGACCGCATCCGACGGGGCGTGCAAAACCTGGCCGGGTATGAAACCAAACTGGGCTTGGCCAGCCGATATCGGATCGAAAAGGAGTCTGTCAGCCAGGCGCTGCAGGCGATCGAAACCGGTCAGGCCGGGCAAGCGCGGGAGAAGTTGCTGCAATTGAGCAGGCTGCTATAAAGAATGCAGGCTGCTATAAAAGAATTAAGAAAAACTGGATTGGAGGACAGACATGGCTTTACTGGAAGGCCTATCAGGTAAACTTGGCGCCATAACCGCCAGAATGCGCGGTAAAACCCGGGTCAGCGAGCAGGATATCAAGGATATGATGCGGGAAATCCGCCTGGCTTTGCTGGAAGCTGATGTCAATTACCAGGTCGTCAAAGACCTGACCGCGGAGATCGCCGAAAAAAGCAAGGGCAGCGAGGTGTTGTCCAGTTTGACTCCCGGGCAGCAAATCGTCAAGATCGTCCACGAGTCCCTGATTGATATTTTAGGTCAGACCGCCAGCAAACTGGCGGTGTCGCCAACCGGTTTTACGGTTTTCATGCTGTATGGCCTGCAAGGCGCCGGCAAGACGACAACTGCGGCCAAAATGGCCTTGATGCTCAAAAAGCGCGGCAAGAAACCCCTGCTGACCTCGGTGGATGTGCATCGCCCCGCTGCTGCCCGCCAATTGGATATCCTTGCCCGCCAGTGCGGCGTACCCTGTTTTATCAAACCGGAAGAACCCGATGCGGTTCGGATCGCCGAGCAGGCAGTCGACCGGGCCCGTTATCTGCTGTGCGACACCCTAATCGTCGATACCGCCGGCCGGATGACGATCGACAATGAGATGATGCAAGAACTCAAAGCCATCGGCCGGGTCGTCTCGCCAACCGAAAAGCTGCTGATTGTCGACGCCATGATCGGCCAGGAAGCGGTTAATGTCGCTTTGAGCTTTGATCAGCAGATCGGCCTGGATGGATTCATCATGACCAAACTGGACAGCGATGCCCGGGGCGGCGCCGCTTTGTCCATCCGCCGCATGACCGGGAAACCGATCAAACTGATCTGCGTCGGTGAGAAAATCGACGATATCGAGGAATTTCACCCAGACCGCCTGGCATCGAGAATCCTGGGTATGGGTGATGTTTTAACCCTGATCGAAAAGGCTACGGCTAATATCGATGAGAAGAAAGCTCTGGAATCGATCGAAAAGCTGCGCAAAAACCAGTTTACACTCGAAGATATGCTGGCACAGTTTACTGAAGTCAAAAAAATGGGATCGCTCAAAGAGATGCTCGGGATGCTGCCCGGTATGGGCAAGAACATTGCCGCGAGCCAGATCGACGAAAAAGCTGTCGACCGCAATGTAGCCATTATCCGTTCTATGACCCGCCGGGAGCGGCTGAATCCAGGCGTGCTTAATGCCAGCCGCCGCAAGCGCATCGCCGCGGGATCCGGAACAACAGTCCAGGACGTTAACCGTCTCGTCCGCCAGTTTGAAGATACGCAGAAACTGATGAAGCAATTTGGCAGCATGACCAAAGGGAAGGGCAAAGGTCTCGGCTTTGGCAAACGAGGCTTTCCGTTCTGATCCTTTATTGTCATAGAGAAACAATGTTCCATATTATAAGGAGGAATTACCCATGGCAGTCAAAATTCGTCTCAAGAGAATCGGCGCGAAGAAAGCCCCTTACTACCGCGTCGTCGTCGCAGATTCCCGTTTCCCGAGGGACGGGCGTTTCATCGAGGAAATCGGCACCTACAATCCGCTGACTGACCCGGCCACCGTCAGCATCGATGCTGAAGCCGCCAAGAAGTGGATCAGCAACGGCGCACAGCCGACCGATACGGTCCGCGCACTGTTGAAAAAAGCCGGAGCCCTCTGAAAATCTGGAGGATAATGACATGAAAGACTTACTTTCGACAATTGTCAAACCCCTGGTCAGCGACCCTGAATCAATTTCGATCACGCAGCAGGACCTTGGACACACCATCATCCTGCAGCTGCATGTCGCTCCGGAGGACATGGGCAAGGTTATCGGCAAGCAAGGCCGGAGAGCGCAGGCGATCCGGGCCATTGTCAAGGCCAAGGCGGTTCGCCTCGGCAAAAAGGTGGTTGTCGACATTGTCTGACAACAGCCCGATCCGTTCATCAGGCAAGCGGCAGCTTTCATCAGATCGTCCGGGTAACAGCCCGGATGGTTTGCGGCCGTTCCTGGATATTGGCCGGATCACGGCTCCGCATGGCATCAACGGCGAGGTCCGCGTCTTTCCAATGACGGACCGGGTTGAACGCTTCAACGAGCTGACGGAATGTTTTCTGACGGCGCCGGACGAGAGCAGCCGCAAGGTGATCCGCATCCAGAGCGTCCGCTCCAATCCGCCGTCCCTGCTGGTCCGGATCGAGGGCGTCGATGACCGCAACGCAGCGGAAAAGCTGCGCGGCTGGCTGCTCACCGTCGACCGGGCTCACGCGATCGCGCTGCCAGAGGACAACTATTTCATCTGCGACCTGATCGGCTGCCAGGTTTCCGACACCCGCCACGGACTATTGGGACGTTTGACCGATATCATGCAGAACATGGCGCATGATGTTTATGTCGTGTCCAGCCCCGGTCAAGCTGATGTGCTGATACCGGTTCTGAAACACGTCGTCCACCACGTGGACATGGAAGCCAGGACGATCGACGTGACCCTGCCGGACGGTCTCTACGAGATTTACCGTCGGATACCAACCGGTCAAGAGGCAGACTGATTCATGAAAGTTTCGGTTTTAACCCTTTTCCCTGAGATGATCCAGGCAGCCGTCGGCACCAGCATTACAGGACGGGCCTTGTCAGCAGGCGCTTTCGAACTGGAAACGGTCGACATCAGGAACTTCGCGGTCAACAGTTATGGCAAGGTCGACGACTATTGCTTTGGCGGTGGAACTGGCATGCTGATGATGTGCCAGCCGGTCCATGACGCTCATCAATTGGCTTTGCAGAAGAGTCCCGGACCAAACCGCCGGACGATCTACCTGTCGCCCAAGGGACCCGTTTTCAACCAGAAAAAGGCAATCGAGCTGTCCGGCCTGGACCATCTGGTCTTGTTATGCGGACACTATGAGGGTGTTGACCAGCGCGTGCTGGACGAGATCGTCGATGAAGAACTGTCGATCGGCGACTATGTCCTGACCGGCGGCGAACTGGCGGCCTGCGTGGTGATCGATGCCGTTGCCCGCCTGATCGAAGGGGTGCTCCCGAATCAGGAAGCATATAGCAAAGAGTCGCACATGTCCGGCGTGCTCGAATACCCGCAGTACACCAGACCGGCTGTCTGGCACGACCGGCCAGTCCCTGATGTGCTTCTTTCCGGACATCACGCGAACATTGTCAAGTGGCAGGAAATGGCTTCCCTGATGGAAACCTGTCGGAAACGGCCTGACCTGTTCAACCAGTTGAAGCTGGACGCGGATGCCTATGCCGCGCTGGCTTCTGAACTGGCTGAACTCGCTAGCGAAATCATGGACAAAACAGCTGACAAAAATATTGATTGAAACCCGTCACGGCAGTTGATCTTTTTCGAAGATTCTGCTATTCTTCTATAGGTTATTACGGACGGTCCGCTGCCAATTGCGTGCATGAACGTCTTGAGAAGAGAGGAGGAACGCATATGGACCTCGTCAAAGTCATAGAAAGCGAACAGCTTCGCAACGCCTACCCGGAAGTCGAGATCGGTGATTTCGTCAAGATGCACCTGAAGATCAAGGAAGGCAGCAGAGAGCGTGTTCAGATCTTTGAAGGCACCGTGATCGCGCGCAAGGGCGGAGGCCTTTGTGAAACCATCACTGTCCGCCGCCTATCGTACGGCGTCGGTGTGGAACGCATCCTGCCAGTCCATTCGCCCAAGATCGACAAGATCGAGGTCATCTCGATCGGCGATGTGCGTCGCGCGAAGCTCTACTACCTGCGCCAGAAGGTCGGCAAGCAGGCGCGCGTGCGCGAGAAGCAGCGCTAGTCGCCCACGGCGCGGCCGCGTGTCGCGCCCGGGAGTACTCTCTCTCGCGAGACGTGCGCGTCTTTGGTGGACTCTTCGGCGACGCGCATGTCCTGCCCGGTCACGCGGCTGGCGCACAGCGCCCTTTGATAGACTCCAGGCTCGACGCAACGAAAGAGGTTGAGTGAGCCACGATCCCTATAGCACGCCTGCGGGTAAGGACGAGACCCGCGGCGGCCGCCGGCACGTCCTCATCGAGTACGCCGTCCTCGGCGTCATCGCCATCGCCGTGGCGCTCCTCGTGCAGGCGTTTCTCGTCAAGCCGTACCGCATCCCTTCGG
>DOFA01000184.1 GCA_003532195.1 Clostridiales bacterium | reverse complement strand
AGCTGGCAATCGCCGCGATGCCGTTCAGGATGCTGGCGGCGATGCTGGGCATGGCATTGACCAGCTGCTGCTGCAGTTCGGCGACCCTGGATTCGACATATTGCAGGAAATCGTCGCCAAGCAGGCCGCCGAACCGCTCGGACAAGCTTTCCAGGAGATCGGTGATCCGCCGGTTGATGTCGGAACCACTGATCAGGCCGGGCAGATAGCTGACCAGCGAACGCAGCTGGCTGATGCCGCCGATGACCACACCGATGCTTAGGCCGATGAGCAGGATGATCACCAGCATGTAGAAAATGACGGCTATCCGGGTTTCCTGCCGGGACGACGCATGGCCGTGCGGGTAACGGCCTCTTTTCTGCCGCCTGAAAACTGCCGCCTCGGCGGCTGTAAGCGCATCCTCCGGTTCGGCGGGCACAGCCGCTTCTGTCACAGCCTCCCCAGGTGCGCCGGCGGGCGCCGATTCTGTCTCAACAGTCCCGGGTGCGGCCTCCGGTTCGGCTGAGGTTGCGGCCGCGGACCGATTCTTCTTCAGGTGCCGGCGCCGGCGGATCTTGCAAACCAGATCCAGCCAGAGGGCTGACATTTTGCTGGCGAACCGGGCCAGAACCAGGCCAATCACAAACGGCAGCAAAATCAGGATCAGACGGAATCCGAGGTAAACGACCGCCGCGGTGATCAGAATGTAGAGCAAATACTTGATGATGGCCAAAATGGTTGCCTTGTCGCGCTGGCTGCGCTCGAGATCCGTCATTTCAAGCCTCCTGAACTTAAGTGCTTTCCAGAATCATTGTAACAAGCAGGACCAGAAATGCCAAGGCGAATTTCCAGTCTGCCGGCCAGAGGTGCAAACGCCGCCTGGCCGGGGGCGGCTGCAGGTGAATGATCAGAATCAGCAGCGGCACCAGGGCGACTGCAGCGACGCAGGCGGCAATCAGGGAGGCATAGAGCAGGGATTGCGCCTGGGCTTTGCCGTCCAGCAGATATTCCGCCGTCAGGCGGGGCAGGAGAGGATTGATCGCCAGCAGGGTCAGGTTCAAAGTCATGTGCGTCAGCATCGCCGGATAGATGCTGCCGCTGTTGCGCCGGACCGCTGCCAGCAGCAAGCCGGTCAAAAGAGGCGGCAGCAAAAACAGCGGATCGCCGTGAAACAGCGCGAAAGCAGCGGCCTGCCAGACAATCGCGGACAGAAAGGCGCCTGATGAGCGCAGCGAAGCCAGGATGACACCGCGGAACATCAGCTCTTCCGCCACGCCGGGCACGATCACGCTGACCAGAACGATCAAGATCATGACAGCCCAGGACTGCTCGAACAAGCTGCCGCCGACTCCGGTCGCCTGAGTCGGAAGCGGCAGTTCGATGCCGCTTCTCAGGAGCATGTAAATCAAAAGATTGTTCAGCCCCTGGAAGACGACAGCCGCGGGAACCCCGACGGATATGGACAGGATCAGACTGCCGGCCCTGGGTCTGCCGCCGGTCAGGTCGGCGGCGGGCAGCCGGCTGGCCAGGATGGTCAGGAGGGTCGGCAGAAGGATCAGGCCGCCCTGGGTGATGATGCCGCCGATCACCATGGCTTGCAGCGTGTTTTGACTCAACAGAAGATCCAGAGCCGGCCAGCTGCGGCGCAGCAAAGCCGCCAGCAAAGCCAGGCCGGCATAGGCCAGCAGCAGGGAGCCGGCGGCTCCGGGATAAGCCCGGGGCGGCGGATCCGGCAGGCCCGGCACATCCGCGGGGCGGCGGATCCGGGGGGGATCTGGTTTGCGAATGGACGTCATGCTCCGATCATCAGGCCCAGATACCAGTCCCAACCGGCAAAAATCAGTTTGCTGAGCAGAAGGACCAGCAGGGAAGCCAGGGCAATAAAAGGACCGAAAGCCATATCGCTGCCTGCCTCCGGCCGGCGGATCCTGCGGATCAGCAGCGGCACGGCAATACAGGCAGCCGTCAGGAAGGCCAGGATCAACAGCATCGGCAAGCGGGACAGGCTGGTCATCAGGCCGCAGGCTGCCAGCAGCTTGACATCGCCCATGCCCATGGCTTCACGGTGCAGCAGTTTTTCACCCAGCCAGCCGCTGAAAAACAACACCGCGCCGCCAGCCAGGCCAGCCAGGATCCGCTGCAGCAAGCCGGAGAGCCAGGCAGGGCTGCCGTTCAGGCCGTCCGCCACCCAGAGCAGCAGCGCGCAGGGCAGCAGCGCCAGGATAAACTGGTCCGGGATGATTCTGGTTTTGATATCGGCTGCCATGACCAGCAGCAGCGGCTGCGCGGCCATCAGCACTGCCGCGAGCTCCCAGCTGAGGCCAAGGAAAATCCAGCCCAGAAGGAAAACCAGCGCGTCAGCGGCCATCAGAAGCAGCGCGTCCGGCAAAAACGGCAGCAGCTGAAGTTCTTTCAATTCAGGCGGGATTTCGGTCTCGCCGTAATCCAGCAGCCAGGCAGCGGGCATTTTGCGAAAAAAATACCAAATTGCGTAGCCGCCGGCCAGGCCGGCAACCGGGAAGATCAGGTAAGGCCAGAAATGCATAATCTTTTCTCCTGCACATAAGATCGGCGGCACAGCCGGCCGGGTTGTTTTCATTGTACTCCAAATGCCGGCCCGGTCACAACAGGCGGCGGTAAATAAGCCCCCGCAGGCCCGGCGCAGGCTCGGAATGGCACAAAATTGACCCCGGCTGACCGGATGTGTATAATGATGCTGTTTATGGCGAAAAATGCCATTATTCAGATACACAACTTTCCACCCCGCAGAGCCTGCGGAAAGTTGTGTCAGATACCAGTGAGGAATCCATGTTGCTTGAATCAGAAATCAAAGAGAAGATCATTTGCCATCTTAAAGCGGAGGCTGCTTGCCTGCCCCTGAATGCCGGCCCGTATGAATTTTGGACCGCTCTATCGCGCACGGTTGTGGAGTCGCTGGCGGAAAACTGGCAGGAAACCACAGCTGTTTACCAGTCTGGCCGCCAGGCCCATTACTTTTCCGCGGAATTTTTGCAAGGCCGCTCCCTGCTGAACAACCTGATCAATTTGGATCTCATAGAACCGGTCCGGGAAGCTGTCCGCAAATTGGGCTTTGACCTCGCCGGCCTGGAAGAACAGGAGATCGACCCGGGACTGGGCAGCGGCGGACTGGGACGTCTGGCATCGTGTTTTCTGGACTCCAGTGCGGCGCTGAATCTGCCGGTGACCGGATACGGCCTGCTTTACCGCTACGGCCTGTTTAGCCAGAAAATTGAAAACGGATTCCAGCGGGAATACCCGGACGCCTGGATGGAGAAGGGTTATCCTTTCCTGGTCCGGCGCGAGTCGGATCAAGTACTGATCCATTATCAGGATATGGATGTGTGGGCGGTGCCCTTCGACCTGCCCGTCACCGGTTTCCACACCGCCAATGTCAACACGCTGCGCCTCTGGCAGGCCGAACCGGTCCAGGAGTTCGACTTTGAGCTTTTCAATGACCAGAGATACCGCGACGCGGTGGCCCGGCGCAACCAGACCGAAGATATCTGCCGGACCTTATATCCCAACGATACGACCAGCGCCGGGAAAACGCTGCGCCTCCGCCAGCAGTACCTGCTCGCCAGCGCTTCGCTGCAGAGCATTGTCAACCGGCACTGCCGGCTTTACAGTAACGATTTTAGCCGATTTGCCGATTTGAACAGCATCCAGCTCAATGACACACACCCTGTGATCGCTATTCCCGAACTGCTGCGGATTCTGACCGGTGAGCATCAAATGACCTGGGAAAAAGCCTGGCCGATCGTGCAGAGAGTCTTTGCCTACACCAACCACACGATCATGGCAGAAGCCCTGGAGCAGTGGGATATCGGGATATTCCGCTCCCTGTTCCCCTGGATTCTCGATATTGTCACCCGTATCGACGGACAGTTCCGCCAGGCTGCGGCTAGCCGGGGTTTGGATGCCGGCCTTGCCAATCAGCTGGCGCCACTCGGGAATGGCCGGATCCGGATGGCAAATCTGGCATCGTATGCCAGCGCCTCGATCAACGGGGTGGCCGCACTGCACACGCGCATCTTGCAGCAACAGACTCTGCGGGGCTTTTATCAGCTTTGGCCGGAGAAATTCAGCAATAAAACCAATGGGATCACGCCGCGCCGCTGGCTTCGGCTGTGCAATCCGGAACTGGCCGGCCTGCTGACCGAACTTATCGGCGACGAATCCTGGGTTACCGACCTGAGTCGCCTGGCGGTTCTGGAAAACCTGGCTCAAGATGAAAAGACCATGAACCGCCTGATGGATATCAAGCGGCGCAACAAAGTGCGTCAGGCCGAGTATCTGGCCCATTATGACAACATCAGCATCAATCCGGACATGCTGTTCGACATGCAGGCCAAACGGCTGCACGAATACAAGCGGCAGCTTCTGAACGCCCTGCAGATCCTCGACCAGTATTTTTGGCTGCGGGATAATCCGGATGCCCAAATACAACCCTGCGCCTGGTTTTTTGGCGCCAAAGCCGCACCCGGCTATTACCGGGCCAAGGCGATCATCAAGTTCATTACGGAGATTGCCCGCCTGATCAACCAGGACCCGGTTGTGCGCGGCCGCCTCCAGGTGATCTTTCTCGGCAATTACCGGGTTTCCCTTGCGGAACAGATCATTCCCGCCGCCGATGTGTCGGAACAGATCTCAACAGTCGGCATGGAGGCTTCCGGCACCGGCAACATGAAATTCATGATCAACGGCGCGCTGACCTTGGGCACCTGCGACGGCGCCAACATTGAGATCGCCGAAGCAGCAGGAGAAGGCAACAACTATATATTCGGCTGCCAGGCCGAGGATTTTGCCAAAACCTGGGGCTATTACAACCCGCAATGGCAGTATGAGCATATTCCCGGCCTGCGCCGCTGCGTGGACGCTTTGATCGACGGCACGCTCAGCGACGGCGGCACCGGCTGGTTCCGCGAACTGCACAACAGCCTGATCTATGGATCCGGCGGACAGCCGGCGGATCCCTATTATGTGCTTGGTGATTTTGATGAATATCGCCTGACCCGGAAGCGCCTGCTTGATGATTATCACGACAGGCAAGCCTGGGCGCGAAAATGCTGGTATAATATCATTCATGGCGGACCATTCAGTTCTGACCGGACTATCCGGGAGTATGCCGCGGATATATGGCATATCGAAGGGAGACCGATCAGGGTCTGACCTGGTAAATTATGACTGTCGGGAGGTAAGGGGGACACATGGCCAGATATCTGTTCAAGACCGCGGTGCTTCTTCTGATCATCCTCCGGCTGGCGGGCGCCAATGCGTGCAGCGAAGCCGATTATGCCAGGTACGGCGCCCGGGATCCGATCGCCATCGAATGCTGGCATTATTATAACGGCGCCCAACTGGCGACTTTTGACCGGCTGATCACGACGTTCAACCAGACATCCGGACAGAGCGCCAAAATCCAGATCAGCGCAGCCAGCCAGGGCAATGTCGCCGATCTGGCGGGCAAAATCGCCCTGGCAGCTGGCAGCGCCGAGGATTCGTCCTTGCCGGATATTTTCGCGACCTACGCCGATTCGGCATACGAACTGGCCAGGCAAGGCCTGCTGGTCGACATGAGCCAATATCTGAGCGAAGAAACGCTGGCTGACTATCGGGCGGAATTTCTC
>DOFA01000208.1 GCA_003532195.1 Clostridiales bacterium | reverse complement strand
TTGGGTTATTTCCCCAATTGCCTGCTGATGGCCGACCGGTTTGACATTTGCGAAAAGCAAGCCCGGGGATTGTTCCACCATTCGATAGCGGATGCGTTCTTCCGGCAGGTGCCGGGCATTGATTACCGGGAAGCCCTGCGGGCGATGCAAATGGATATAAATTATGCCGGCAACGAGGATTTTCGCACGCAAGGACTGACATCCTACCCGGTGCATACGCTCGATCTAAACTGCGCCTGCCATGCCGGGGAGCAAGTCGCGCGGGCGATCGGCGAACCGCGGCTGGCGGCTGATTTTGCCGTCCATGTGTCCAACTGGAAAAACGTCATGGCCGAAGACGGCCTGCTGCCGGCAAGCATCGATTATTATGAAGGGTCCAACCGCAATTATTCTTTTCGGATCTTGCCGGACATGCAGGCGCGCATGGCTTTGTTCCCATCCCGCCAGGACTTTGTTGCGGCACTGGATGACTATTTTGGTTTTGGCGCCCAGCCGGTCGGGCAGGCCGGCTACACTTGCGAACCGGCAGGCGAAGAACAAATGCGCTGGGGCTGCAGCCTGGCTCGTTTCGAGGGGATCAACAACGAGCCGGACATGGATGCCCCCTATAATTATGCCTGGGCGGGACGGCACGACCGGATCTGCGAGATCGTACGCTCCGCAATGGTCTCAGTGTTCGGCCTGGACGGCGCCGGAGCGCTGCCGGGCAATGACGATTCCGGCGCCCTGACCTCCTGGTTTGTCTGGAATGCGCTGGGAATCTTTCCGATCACCGGGCGGGACTTGTTCATGATCGGCTCGCCGACGGTCAGGCGCGCCTGTCTGAAACTGGCAGCCGGCATTTTTGCAATCAGCACCGCGGGCTGCGGCATTTATGTCCAGCGGGCTTTCCTGAACGATACGGAAATTTTCCGGTCTTATCTTGCGGTCTGCGAAGTCATGCAGGGCGGTCGGCTGCATCTGGTCATGGGCGAGCAGCCTTCGGATTTCGGCACAAGGGATTTGCCTGATTAATATTTGTATATCCAACCGTCAATACAAGTTTTTAATAAAATAGATCATCGAGCGGATGAAATTGTCATATCCGATATCCTGCTAAATGGCATATCCTGCTAAATGGCATTGCGTTCAATCGGGCAGTCGCATATAATAAATACATCTTTATGACATTCCTTGACTTGAATAAAGGCCAGATTATAGGAGGGTAAATTGATGAAATGCTCGAGCTGTAGTGCGGAAATACCCAGCGGCGCCCAGTTCTGTCCGAGCTGTGGTTCACATGTCGAACCGACGGTTGTGGCGTGCCCGCAATGCCATCTGCCGGTTAATCCGGACGCGATTTTCTGTCCGAGTTGCGGCAGCCGAATCAAAGCGGCGGCGGCTCAACCTGCATCCTCTTATGCCTATACCGCGCCGGTCCAGCCGGCCGCGGCCCAGCCCGCTTATACCCAGCAGCAAACCCCTTATACTCAACCTTACGCCCAGCAACAAACTTACACGCAGCAGCCCTTCGCGCAGCAGCAACCCTACCCGCAGCAGCAGCCCTACGCCCCGCAGCCCTATGCCCCACAGCCTTACGGCCAGCCGGTCCAGGCTATAAAGCCCAGGCGCAAGCGCAAGGGGCTGGCGATTGTTCTGGTGGTCATCTTGATCCTCGCGGTTGCCATCGGCGGCGCCTACGCCCTGTTCGGGGGCAAGATCGCCCGGGCGCTGATGGGGCCGAAAGCGGCCTATCTGGCCATTGAAGGCGCCGCGCTAAAAGAAAGCACAGATAAGCTGGCCGCCGACCTGGCCGAATACGGCAACCGCGAAGCCATACCGGAAAAGGGCGGTTATGATGTCGATTTCCAATTTGACCTCGACGAGAACACGCTGGGAGTTGATGCGGCCACAGCCGCGGCACTGGAGAACCTGACCATCAATTCGAAGCTGATTTTCGACAGCACCGGCGCCCAATCCCGGTTTTTTGGTTCCTTTGACCTGGCAGCCGACGAGGAAACCCTGCTGACCCTGGAAACCTATTACGATGAGGACCAGATGATTTTCAGCCTGCCGGGCATCCTCGGCCAATCGATCGTGGCCACCGCGGACGAGCTCTCCTCCTACATGGGATTTTATGGCGTTGATCCTGAACAGACCGACAGCTCGATGTCGCTTCTGGCCAGCCTCCTGAACAGCAACATGAACATCAATGAAGCCCGCCTGGCCTCCACTTTCCGCGATCTGGCCGACATCATGCTCGATCACATCGACGAAGCGGAGTTTGCAGCCAAACAGGAATTGACGGCCGGCGGCGTCACCGCCTCCTGCGACCTGTATACCATCACAATCACCAAGGAAAGCGCCCGGCAGATGTTCCTGGAGATTTTTGAGCGATTACGGGATGATGAGGAAGCCTACAACCTGATCAGCCAAATTGCCGCCCTGTCCGAACAAGCTGAATACGGGTATGCGGCCGACGTCATGACGATGGATGAATATCAGGAAGGCCTGGATGATCTGATCAGCCAGCTGGAAGACGACGACAGCGAAGATTTCACGATGGTGCAGAAAGTCTATGTCAACAGCGAAGACGAGATCATCGGCCGCGACCTCACCGTGACCAGCGCCGGCGGCGATGAAAATCTGCATATCCTGTACGCGCATCCGGTCGATGGCAGCCGTGAGGCTTTCAAGCTGGCCACAGAGAGCGACGGGGAATCCTTCGATTTTATCAGCTCCTTCACGGTCAAAGACGGCAAGAAAACCGGTACGGCATCCCTGTCCACCGATGGGACGGTCGTTCTGGACGCCGACTTTGAAGATCTGGTTAAACAAACCATCGGCGACTCCGACAAGATTCTGGGTACGGTCGAATTGACCTTCCCGGATTCATCTGGCTCGGATATGGGAGTTGCCGTTCCGACCAGCCTCAGTTTTAGCGGCAGTCTGGAAGGCGGCCGTTATGTCATGGATCTTGGCATCCCGAACATGATCGCCTTCCATATCGGTTACACCGAACTAGGCGCATCAGAAGTGGTCTTTCCGTCCTATGACTCGGACAGCCTGGTCAGCATTTCCGATATGGAAGCTTTGGGAACCCTGATGACCCCCGATGTCCAGGCTCAGATCATGGCCATTCTGCAACAATTGGGATTCCTGTCCTCTTTTGAATGACGATTTCTTATGCTGATCGCTGAGAATCTCTGGAAATCCTATAAAAGAGAGCCCGTCCTGTGCGGGGTCTCTTTTACTGTGCAGCCGTCGTGCGTGCTGGGGATCTGCGGCAGCAACGGCGCCGGCAAAACCACCCT
>DOFA01000103.1 GCA_003532195.1 Clostridiales bacterium | reverse complement strand
TGCGGATGCTCTCATAGGCAAAACCGCGCGGACTGTCAAAGACTCTATGATTGACCAGAACGTCCGGCACGGTCACTTTCTGGTCGGTATATTGCTGGATAAGGTTATGATGGCTGGCGTCGATCGTGATCATGCCTTTCGTGCCGAGCAGCGTGCATTTGATATCATTGACACAGGGATTGGCGTTTGGTGTGATCCAGCCGTTTTCCATCTGGGCGATACCGCCGTTGGCGAATTCGAGCGTGCTTTGATACATATCTTCCGTCTCGACGCCGGCTGACCGGAGAATGCCGGAACGGCTGACGGCGTAGACGCGCCGGACTTCAGCGCCGAAGAACCAGCGCAGGGTGTCCAGACTGTGGCTGCCAAGGAACCAGAGAATGGAAGAACGGGCTGCCCAGGGCAGCATATCGGTGGCGACCCATTTGATATCGTTGAGACGGAAATAGGCTGAATAAATTTCGCCCAGCTCGCCGCGCTCCAGCGCCTGATGGGCGACGTTGAAGTGGGGGCTCCAGCGGTTGTGCAGATCGACCATGGCGCGGACCCGGTTCCGGGCGATGGCTTCGCGAATCCGGAAAACATCTTCGCGGGTGGTGGCCAGAGGCTTTTCAATCAGCAGGCTTTTGCCGGCTTCGGCCGCGGCGACGGCAATGTCGGCGTGGGCAAAATCTGGCGTGACAATGGCGACCGCGTCACAGCGGACTTCGCGCAGCATTTCCCTGTAATCCCCATAGGCGGCGATGCCCAGCCGGTCGGCCAGTTGCCGGGCTTTATCCCGGTTCAGGTCACAGATTGCGACTGTTTCAGCGAAGGGATGATCCTGATAGATCCGGGCGTGGTTCTCTCCCCAGATGCCTGCGCCAACAATGGCGATTCTCAGTTTACTTTCACACATGAATGGGCACCCCCTTATAGATTTCAAATTCAGAATACTATGGGTAGTAAAAATAATAAAGAGCTGATATAAATAAAGCCGTCAGATGTTTTTCGGCGGCCTTTGCATGCGAATTGAGTCAAAAATCCGGAGGTGGGTATCATGGCCGAGTTTTCCTGGTTTCATCCATTAATGACGGCAGTCGAACGTGAGCGGGAGCGGATTTTCGCCGCCGAAGCCTATCTCTGGCAGCACCCGGCGACCGGCTTCCGGGAATGGGAAGCTTCCGAATATCTGGCTGGCCAGTTTGCCTCTCTGGGATATGAAATCCACAGCGCCGGCAACATACCGGGATTTTACGCCGATATTGACACCGGGCGGCCCGGCCCGGCCCTGGCTTTGCTGGGAGAGCTGGACTCGGTGCTTTGCCCCAGCCATCCTGATGCCGATACCGCGACCGGAGCGGTCCACGCCTGCGGCCACCACACCCAGGGTGCCGCTTTGCTGGGCGCGGCGGCGGTTCTCCGGCAGACAGAGGCTTTCCTCGGATTGTGCGGCCGGATCCGGCTGATCGCCGTTCCAGCCGAGGAACTGCTGGAACTGGCCTATCGCGAACAATTGCGGCAGGAAGGTATTATCCGCTATTTTGGTGGCAAATCTGAATTTCTCTACCGAGGTTATTTTGACGGCATCGATATGGCGATGATGGTCCATGCCGGACCCGGACCGACCCGTACCTTCACCGTCAATCAGGGCAATAATGGCTGCCTGCTCAAGAACGTGCGCTTCACCGGTAAAGCCGCCCACGCCGGCGGATCGCCGCACAAGGGCATCAACGCCCTGTATGCGGCGACGCTGGGGCTGCAGGCCATCAACGCGCTGCGGGAAACCTTTCGCGAAAGCGATCATATCCGGGTCCATCCGATCATCACCCGGGGTGGTTCCGCCGTCAATGTGATCCCGGACGACGTCACGCTGGAAAGCTATGTCCGGGGATCCACAATCGAGGCGATTCTCCGGGAAAACAAGCGGGTCAGCCTGGCGCTGGCCGGGGCGGCGGCCAGCCTTGGAGCCAGGCTGGAGATTGCCGACCGTCCGGGCTACATGCCCTTGCACAATGATCCGACCCTGACCGGACTCTCGCGTGAAATCATGGACGCCCTGGTCGGACCCGAGAATGTCCGGATTCGCGATAAGTGGGAGGCCGGCAGCACCGACATGGGCGACCTCTCCTGCCTGATGCCGGTGATCCAGCCGGTTGTCGGCGGCGCCCAGGGCGAGCTGCACGAGGCTGATTTCAGGATCACCGATCACGAGTCGGCCTGTGTCCTGCCGGCCAAACTGCTGGCCGGAACCGCCTGCGCGCTGCTGGCTGAAGAAGGCGCGCTCGCCCGTCAGGTCATCGCCCGGAAACAAACGGTATATTCGACTCCGGCAGAATATTTTCAGGCACTCGACGCCATCTTCACCGACCGGCAGGCTGTCGTGTACCGCGACGACGGGTCGGTCCTGCTTAATTGTTAGTTGTCCGGGCCGTCTGGCCCGGGTCCGGGGCCAGTTCCCGCAGCCGGCCCAGATTCGCCTCGACCAGGCGACGGGCCTGCTCCCGGCTGACGTTATAGCGCTGCCAGCGCGCATCCCCGGCGCTTTCTTCCCAACGGTCATATCGGTCCAGCAGCTGTCCGGCGATTGCGGCGGCAACTATCGCGTCCCCGGATTCAACCAGACGCAGCATGGCCGGAACAGCCGAAACGGACAACTCCCCAAAGTACTCGGCATCTATTTGCTGGTTATGATTAAGATAGCGCCGGACATTATGGGCAGCGATCCAGGCGTCGCAGTTGGCGTGGTTGAGGATCATCAGCGAAGCCAGGACGGCGGCGGTAAAAGCCTTGAACAGGGCAAAGCGGGGCATAAATTCTTTGACCAGCAGCAAAACGAACAGGGCAAAGAGCAGCAGCATGAAGGCTGTGACCAGAAAACGCAGCAGGGTCAGGCCGAAAACATCCACATACATATTCATCCGGAACATGGCCGAGGCCCATTGCACGAGACTGCCGGCCGCCAACATCAGGGACTCGATGCGCAGAACCAGGCCTGCCGCCCTGCGGCGGTCGGTCGATTTAACGGTAAGCAGAATTAAGGCCAGGTTAATGACACTGATGGCGGCCAGCTCGAAAAAGCCGCTGCGCGCGTATTCGGCGTAGGTCAAATTTTCGGGCAGAACAGCCTGAAAGGCGCCGGTCAGATAGGCCAGCTGCACAAAGGCAAACATCAGGTAGAGCAGATTGATGCAGGACAGGAAAGTGATCAGGACGGTCTTGTCGATGCGCCGCCAGATCTTGGCGGCTCCGCGGTCCCAGCCCTCTGAGGAGGACTCGGCCTGCCCTGGCAGCAAGCGCCAGCGGCGGCGGCCGCTCTGCAGAAAACTGAAAATGAAGGGCAGCAGGATCACAGCCACCAGGAGATTATTAAACAGATCGTTGAGGGAAAGGTCAGCGAGAAAATCGCGCAGCCGGGTAAAATAGCCGGCAAAAATGACATCAGCAGATGCCAGCAGGCTGCCAGCCAGCAACAGGACCGGAAAAGCCAGCAGCAGACCGAGCAGAACGCGGCCAACCAGGCGGCCGCCGGAAACCGGAACTGTTGCCGCCGGCTCATTTTCCCGGCCATCCGGAGCCGCGGGAGATGCGGGTGACGCGGATGACGCGAAAGCAGCGGACGCCGCCGGACGCGGACGGCGAAAGAGCTGCAGCAGGCTGCGGCTAAAATCCGGCAAGCAGACCCAGGGGCGGGCAAGGCTGGAAACCAGAACCTCAACCCAGAACAAAGGCTTGTCCCAACGCCGGCCAACCACGCGCGCCGCCAGCAGATACTGGGTGGCCAGCAGGACTGCCAGGACCAGAAAATTGAGAACCCTGAGCCAAATATTTTCGTAAAGAACAAAGCACAGACCCAGGTCAATAATCACTGCCGCCAGGATGTACCGCACAGCCGGCGCCACAGCTGCGGGTTCTGGCGGTTCTGCCGGCACTTGTCCTGGCGTCGATGATTGCGGCGTTCCGACGGTGGCCTGTGCCGGCGGCAATTTCAAGAAAAACAGGAAAACGGCTTCGGTGAGCAGGATGGCCAGGGTAAAGCCGAGGCTCCAGCCTCCCCGCAGAACCAGGGCTGTCAAACCCAGACTGAGCAGAAACGACAGCATAAGGGATCCGATTAAATTCGAATTAGCCTTGGACATCGTGATTTCCTCCTGAAAACAGCTGCGGGCAGCCGTTTAATGCCGATCAATATAGAATAGCGGACAGCGCGGTTAAGGGCCGGGATCATCCTGATATTCCAGCAGATCGCCCGGCTGGCAATCCAGAGCCTTGCATAAAGCGTCGAGGGTTGAAAACCGGATGGCCCGGGCATGGCCGTTTTTCAAGACCGATAAATTGGCCAGGGTGAGGTCGACCCGTTCGGCCAGCTCGGACAGGCCGATCTTGCGGCGAGCCATCATCACATCGAGATTGACGATAATGGGCATGCTTGTTCCTCCTTCTAGATGGTCAGCTCGTTTTCGCTTTTTACCGCGTAGGCCTGACGGAATACCTCGGACAGAATCAGGGCGATCAAGGCCAGCAGCAGGAAAACACAGCCGCAAAAGAGGGTGAGCAGCGTGTTGTAGGCGACGATTTTAACGGCAAAGGTTACGGTCAGCAGGGCAAAGGCGCCGGCGATGCGCCGGAAGGATCCGGCCTGACCGGCGGCAAAAGGCTCGTTCTTCTCCAGACGGCGCAAGATCAGGTGTCCTTCCAGGAGGATCCAGGCGGTGCCGAAACCGGAAAAATAAAGGAAACCAAGATAGAAGGGATAGCTGGAAGGCGGCAGATCCACCGGGTATTCGTTATCGATGCGGCTGTCCGGGACAGATTGCGCCGGCTGCGGGTTAAGCTGGGCCAGCAGGTCCGGTTGTTTGTAAAGGGCAGTCAGCAGCCAGGGCAAAGCGATCAGGGCCAGGATATTGATCAGGAGACAAAAATCGAGGATGATCCGCAGGACTGTGGACAGGCTGCGCTGGCCGGTAATCAGCATATCGGGTACCTCCCAGGCTGGTTGATGAATCTGTTATAGCACAGGAAATACAGGAAATCAATATATATTTATCGATTATCGATATATTTTTATCGAAAATGAATCATATCGAAATGCACCGGTTTAGCGCAGAGTCGACTCGCGGGCGATCAGTTCGGTGTTCAGGAGCAGATGCCGCGCCGGCGCCCCGGGATTGCGGATTTGTTCGAGCAGCAGGTCGCAGGCATAGGCGCCGATTTCGTAACGCGGCTGATTGATGGTTGTAATCGAAGGATCGCACATCAGCGAGATTTCCGTATTGTCAAAGCCGATGACGGCCACGTCCTGCGGCACGCGCAGGCCCATTTTTTTCGCGGCCTTGATGACTCCGGCCGCGAGGACATCGGAAACCGCGAAAATTGCCTCGGGAATTTCCGGCAGCCGCAGCAGGTTTTCCGCCGCGCCGAGAGCCAGCGCATAGTTGACATCGGCGACATGCTGGATCCAGGCCGGATTAACCGGCAAACCCAGTTCGGTCAGGGCTGCTTCGTAGCCCTTTTGCCGGTCGCGGGCATACTTGAAATGCAAACCGGAATTGAGCAGCGCGATCTTGCGCAGCCCGAGGGAATATAGGAATTGTACTGCCGTGCGCGCCGCCTGGACATTATCGATGCCGACATAGGAATAATCCAGGTCTTCATGATATTCGCAGCATTGGACAATCGGGTAATCGCGCCCGATCGTGTTAAAAAACTCAGGATTGGTCAGCGGGTCGAGAATAACCGCGCCGTCGACGACCCGGTTCTTGAGCAACCGGATGTACTCTTCCGTCCGGCGGGGATTGGCCATCGACTGGCAGAGCAGCACTTCATAGCCGTTTTTATAGGCGTTGTTTTGAAAACCATGCAGGATCTCGCTGTAAAAAGGATTGGATATCCGCGGCACAATCATCAGCAGGATGCTGGTGCCGGCCTTGCGCTCGCCACGGCTGCCCTGGGGGATATTGTAGTCCAGTTTTTCGACCGCATGAATGACCAGCTGCCTCTTACCCTGGGAAACCGGACCTTTGCCGCTCAAAACCCGGGAAACTGTGGCGATGGAAACACCTGCCTCGCGGGCGACATCTTGAATGGTCACTGTTTTCACATCTCTCATCTCGTTTCCGGCAGTATAGGACCCGGTTATTCTCCGGACCGAAAACAATGTTACGGCTTGAGTTCAACCGGGTAATGAGTAAATTATAGTGGTTCATGATGTATCCGGCAAGCCAAATCCGGCAAGCGGCCTGTTGGTCCCAATAACAACCGGTCTGCCCGGCAAAATAGTCCAGGCTGCCGGGACTGTTTTATTTCATTGACAGTGGCAATAACCCTATTCTACAATTGGCAGGTATCCTTTTCAGCAGAAAGCGGGGGAACTCCATGCCATCAGCATATCCGCGAATAAAATTTCCCGGTTATCCTGGTTTGCAGTTCTTCGCCTATGCGACCATCAGCTGCCTGAATCCTTATATCGCAGTCATTCTGACGGACCGGGGCCTGGACAACACTCGCATCGGCCTGGTCCTGACGGCCAACGCGCTGATGTCGATCGTCGCGCAGCCTTTCTGGGGCATGGTCAGCGACCGGATCCATTCGATTAAGAAAGTCTTTATCATCTGCCTGGCCGGCAGCAGCCTGATTTTTCTCCTGATGCCCTTGATTTATTCACTGCCGGCCTTGTTGGTGATCTTTCCGGCGATTATCTTTTTTACCAGCCCGATGGTGCCGCTGATGGATACCTGGACCTATCAGGCGATGAAAAACCAGTTGGGCCAATCTTATGGCCAAGTACGCTACTGGGGTTCGGCCGGCTATGCCGTGGTGATTGTTTTGGTCGGCCGGGTGGTCAGTCTGACCAGCATTCATGCGACCAGCATCGCTTTTGCCCTGACCGGTCTGGTTAGCATCCTGATCAGCCTGAACCTGCCGCCGCTGCCGATGGAAACCAGCCTGAACATTCTCGCCCGGAAAGACAAGCCGAATCCGGGCGGACTGTTCCGCAATTATCATTATCTGACTTTTATCCTGACCCTGGGGCTTCTGTATATCGCCGTACTGCCGATGTTCGGGTTTCTGCCCCGCCTGATGATGGCTGTCGGCGGCACCCAGGAAATGTACAGCTGGGTGATGGCGCTGAGCGCCATCGTGGAAATTCCGGTCTTTATCTGTGCCCGCCATCTGCTGGCCCGCTTTCGCCCGGCTACGCTGGTCATTGCCGCAATGCTTTTCTTTGTTGTGCGGCTTTATGGTTACTCTCTGGCAGCCGAACCGCTGGCTGTCTTTCTGGTCTCTGCTTTAAATGGCATCTCCAATGGACTGATAACGATCGGCATTGTCAGCTACATCG
>DOFA01000251.1 GCA_003532195.1 Clostridiales bacterium | reverse complement strand
ATGCGGCGTGAAGGCTATGAGTTCCAGGTCTCCAAACCCAAGGTGATCCTCAAAGAAATCGGCGGGCAGGTCATGGAGCCGGTCGAGCTGGTCCTGGTGGATGTCCCGGAGGATTTTGTCGGTGTCGTCATTGAAAAACTGGGCAGCCGGCGCGCCGAGCTGGTCAACATGCTGCCTCCGGAAAAAGGTTATGTGCGCATGGAATTCCGGATTCCTTCCCGCGGCCTGATCGGTTACCGGTCGGAATTTTTGACCGACACGAAAGGCAATGGTATAATGAACAGCGTCATCAGCGGATTCGAGCCCTGGATGGGTGAAATCGAAACCCGCAGCCACGGGGTTCTGGTTGCCTGGGAAAGCGGCGAAGCGGTATCCTACGGCCTGTATAACGCCCAGGAGCGCGGCAATCTGTTCATCGGCGCCGGCACGCCGGTTTACGAGGGAATGGTTGTTGGCAGCAATCCCAAGAATGAAGATATTGTAGTCAATGTCTGCAAACGCAAGCACGTGACGAACATGCGGGCTTCCGGGACCGACGAGGCGCTGCGACTGGTTCCGCCGGTGGTCATGAGCCTGGAACAGCATCTGGAATTTGTTGCGGATGACGAGCTGATTGAGATAACACCCAAGACCATCCGCCTGCGCAAACGGATCCTTAGTTCTGATCAGCGCGCCAAGCAACGGGCGAAAAAGAATGAAGCCTGAACCAATATCGCCGGGAGGAGCCCTATGATCCCCAAGAAAATCACCCGTACGCTGCTGACCATCCTGGTCTTTTTCCTGCTGATCTCCTGTGTTGTGGTTGGGTTTTACTTTGGCTTTGCCTACGTGATTTCCCAGAACGCCCGTTTTGCGAAATTAGATAGCCTTTACGGCGATTCTGCGTCCGGATCCGGGTCGGTTATCGACGAGCATTCGCCCGGGGCGATCGAAATCATTATCCCCCGCTCTTCAAGCACGAAGGAGATCGCGGAACTGCTGCAGAAGAAAGGCATTATCGAGAACACTTTTATCTATACGATCCTGTCCAAATTCAATGGCTTTGACGGCAGCTACATGGCCGGCACCCATTTTGTCACGGCGAAAATGAGTTACGACGAGATCATGTTCGTCCTGACCCAAAAACCCAAATCCGTCCGGGTCACCTTCCCGGAGGGGCTGACCTATACTGAAGTCAAGGCCCGGCTGAGCGAAGCTGGCGTGAATTTTGACGTAACCATACTCGACAATATGGTACGCAATCCGCAGATTTTTCTGGATTATGATTTCGTAACGGACATAAGCATCAAACAAGGCCGCGACTGGCTGCTCCAGGGGTATTTGTACCCTGACACCTACGAATTTGACATGAACACCGACGAAGAAACCATCATCCGGACTTTTCTCGACAACACGAATAACAAGCTGCTGGCCGAGTATTATGAACGGGCGGAAAAAATTGGCAAGTCCTTGGATGAAATCATCACCCTGGCATCGATTATCCAGATGGAATGCAGCAAGACCGAGGAGATGCGCAGCGTTTCGAGCGTGTTCTATAATCGGCTGAACAAAGAAGGCTGGCGGCTGGAATCCTGCGCCACGGTCAACTATCTGCTTAAGGAAAACGGCAAGGCTGCCAAGCTGTGGCTGGATGAAGGCGATATCACCACTTACGACAGCCCTTACAATACTTATCTGTATGACGGACTGCCTCCTGGGCCGATCTGTTCGCCGGGTGAAGATGCGATCCGGGCCGCCTTGTGGCCGGAGACCTCGAAAAACCTTTATTTCTGCGCGGTCGGCGACGGAACAAATGATTTTTCCCAGACATTGGACCAGCATAACGCAAAAATCGCCAAATATAAAGCTGAAGCCGCCCAGGGCAGTTCCGGAGGCTGATATGGCCGGCCCAATTGAACTGCTGGCGCCGGCAGGCAATCCGGAAAAGCTGCGCCTGGCCATCCAGTACGGCGCCGATGCCGTTTATCTGGCCGGCCTGGATTTCGGTCTGCGCGCCTACGGTGGCAATTTTACCCCAGATGAACTGGCGGCAGCGATCATCTATGCCCGCGAACATCAGGTAAAAACCTATCTGGCCTTGAATATCCTGGCTCATCCCGGCGACCTGGCCGGTTTGCGCCAGTTTGTTCGCGATTTGCCGGATCCCGGCCCTGACGCGGCAATCGTGTCCGATCCCGGCGTGTTTGCCATCCTGCGTGAAGAAAGGCCGGAAATCCGTCTCCATATCAGCACCCAGGCCAGCGTGACCAATGATAGAACCTGCTGCTTCTGGCATGATCAGGGTGCCAGCAGGATTGTCCTGGCACGGGAGCTGACTTTGGCGGAAATCCGCCGGATCCGGGAGAATATTCCGCCGGAGCTGGAGCTGGAAGGCTTTGTCCATGGCGCCATGTGCATGGCTTATTCCGGCCGCTGCCTGCTGGCCAATTTTCTGTCCGGCCGCGACAGCAACCGCGGCCAATGCTCGCAGCCCTGCCGCTGGCGCTATCACCTGGTCGACGAAAATCAGCCGGACCGGCCGCTGACCGTAACTGCTGACGACCGCGGCAGCTATTTTTTCAGTTCCCGCGATCTTTGCCTGATCGAACACATTCCCGAACTGATCGCTGCCGGTCTGAACAGCCTGAAAATCGAAGGCCGCGGCAAGAGCGCGTTCTACGCGGCGACAACGGTCAAAGCCTACCGCGAGGCGCTTGACCGCTATGCCGCCGATCCGGCCGGTTATGCTGCCGATCCGGTATGGCTGGACGACCTGCGCAAAACGGTGCACCGCGAGTTTGACACCGGTTTTTATTTTACAGAGCCGCAGAGGGATCCGAAAATATTTTTATCCGATACCAGCCAGCGGGAAGCAGCGGTGGTGGGGATCATCAAGGCCTGGCTGCC
This sequence comes from Clostridiales bacterium, assembly GCA_003532195.1. Taxonomy (GTDB): domain Bacteria; phylum Bacillota; class Clostridia; order Saccharofermentanales; family UBA5734; genus UBA8949. The sequence goes on along the minus strand of DOFA01000251.1, from coordinate 836 downwards.
GGAAAGCGGTCTGGCCCTGGTGGAACAAAGAAACAAGATCCAAGAAGGCGAGACCGTTGAACTGGTCCGGCCGCGGGGCCGCCATGTGGATATCCGGATCGCCGGCCTGCTCGATCTGGAAAGAAAACCGATCGCCAGCACGCCGCACCCCCTGATGCTGTATTACCTGCCTTTGCCGGAAGCTGCCGCTCCGGGATCCTTCCTGCGCCGGCTCGGCGATAAGGACCGGCCTATGAACTGACTTTATTCAGGATCTCGCCGATGAAATCGCGGATCTTTTTATCAAAACCGTATTCAGCCATGATTTCCTTGGCGATGACCAGGATCAGGGGGCCGATTAAGATGCCCCCCAGCCCATAAAGCGCGATGCCGATGATCATGGCGGCCAGGGTGGCCATCGGGTGCAGGCGCATGGCCGTGCCCAGGATGGGCGGTTCTATGAAGCGGCGAACCAAGGACATGATGCCCCAGAGCACCAGCGCCCCTATGCCGCCGAAAACGTTGCCGGTCACAAACAGATAAATCGACACCGGAATCAGGGTGGCGCTGATGCCCAGCAGCGGCAGGAGGTCAACGACAGCGGCGACCAGCGCGATGATCACGGCGTAGGGCATCTTGAGGATCAGGAGACCGATCAGGGCTTCCAGGAATGTGATGAACAACAGCAGCAAATAGCCGCCGATAACCCGGAAAAGGGTTGAAGACAGGGTGTTGACCAGCCGGATGCTTTTTTCGCGGAAGACTTTGCTGGTGACATTGCGCCGCAAGATCTGGAAAAGATTGTGGCTGTCGGAGATGAAATAATACCCGGACATGATGACCACGATTATAATGAT
>DOFA01000244.1 GCA_003532195.1 Clostridiales bacterium | reverse complement strand
GAGGAAATCGGCACCTACAATCCGCTGGTCAATCCTCCGGAAATCAAGATCGATGCGGAAGCCGCCCGCAAGTGGATGTCCAACGGCGCCCTGCCGACCGACACCGTTCGCGCTCTGCTGAGAAAATCAGGTGCTCTGGAATGACTCGGGAGGATACGGCCATGAAAGAACTGCTCATGACAGTAGTTCGTCCGCTGGTCAGCAATCCTGAAGCCGTCGTTGTCAGCCAGATCGACCAGGGGAACACCCTGGTGCTCGAGCTGAAAGTGGCTCCGGACGACATGGGCAAGGTTATCGGCAAGCAAGGCCGCCGAGCCCAGGCGATCCGCGCGATCATCAAGGCGCGGGCGACCCGCCAGGGCAAACGGGTTGTCGTTGACATTGTCTGACCTGGTTCTCCAGGTGGCAGCCGGCTTGCGGCAAATTCTGCATATCGGCCGGATCACCCGTCCCCATGGCTTGCTGGGCGAAGTTAAAGTTGTGCCGATGTCTGATGATCCGGATCGTCTGGCTGAACTTGCCCGATGTTTGCTGGTCACTGCGGACGAACAAAGAGCCAGGGAAGTGGAGATCCAGGCGGCCAGGCCTTTTCAGGATAACTTCCTGATCAAGCTGCGCGGGATTGACGACCGCGATCAGGCCGAGTTATTGCGCGGCTGTTTTTTGTCTGTCCGCCGTGAAGACGCCATACCCTTGCCGCCGGACCGATGGTTCATTTGCGACCTGATCGGATGCGCCGTCTATGATCAGTCCTTCGGCTGTCTGGGCACGGTTGCCGACATCATTTCCAGCAGCGCTCAGGATGTCTGCCTGGTCAGATTGCCGGGCGAAGCGGACCTGCTGTTTCCAATGCAGAAAAAGATCCTGGTTCGTGTCGACATCGGCGAACGGCGATTGGATGTCCGGCTGCCTGATGGCCTGTATGAGGTCTACCGCGAAAGGAAGTCCTGAGCATGCGCATTTCGGTTCTGTCCTTGTTTCCGGATCTGATCCGTCAGTTTGTCGGCAGCAGCATAACCGGTCGGGCTCAGCAGGCGGGTTTATTCGCATTGGAAACGATTCAGATTCGCGATTATGCGGTCAATCGGTATGGCAAAGTTGACGATTACTGTTTCGGCGGCGGAGTCGGCATGCTGATGATGGCCGAACCGGTCTGGCAGGCTTGGCGGGCTGCGTGCCAGAATGATCTGCCGCCAGGTGGCAAGCGCCGGTCGATCTACCTATCGCCGCGCGGGAAGATATTGAATCAGGCCAAAGCGGCCGAGCTGTCGCAAATCGACCACCTGATCCTGATCTGTGGTCATTATGAAGGTGTTGACCAGCGGGTTCTGGACGAAATCGCGGATGAAGAGCTTTCAATTGGCGATTATGTTCTGACCGGCGGGGAGTTGGCCGCCTGCGTCGTGATCGACGCGCTGCTTCGGTTGGTACCCGGTGTATTGCCGGATGCCGAAGCCTATAACCGCGAATCACATATGTCGGGTGTGCTCGAATATCCGCAGTATACACGGCCGGCAAAATGGCATGGCCGGAAAGTGCCTGATGTCTTGTTGTCCGGCCACCAGGCTAACATTGGGCGCTGGCAGCAGCTGGCAGCGCTGAAGGAAACCTTGCGCCGACGGCCCGACCTGTTCCAGAAGCAGCAAATGACCGCGGAAGAATGGCTGGAACTGCTTGATTTATCTGACTCTCTCTGATATAATTTTGAAGTTATTACGGATGGTCCGCTGCCAATTGCGTGCATGAACATCCTGGCAAGAAGGGAGGAACGCAATATGGACATTTTGAAAGCTATTGAAAGCGAACAGTTGCGCAATGCTTATCCCGAAGTCGAAATCGGCGATTTTGTCAAAGTGCATCTGAAAATCAAAGAAGGCAACCGCGAACGCGTTCAAGTTTTCGAAGGCACAGTAATCGCCCGCAAAGGCGGTGGCTTAACGGAAACGATCAATGTCCGGCGCCTGTCGTATGGAGTTGGCGTCGAGCGCATCTTGCCGGTCCATTCACCGAAAATTGACAAGATTGAAATTGTCAGAAAAGGCTTGGTCCGCAGAGCCAAACTTTATTATCTGCGCGACAGAGTCGGCAAATCGGCTAAGATCAAAGAAAAACTGATTGCCAAGAAATGATCAGAAACCCGAAGGGACCTGCCGCAAGGTCCCTTTATTATTCGGGATACATTTACAGCCCGAGACGGGAATGATTGCCGGAAAGGGGGGCATGAACCTGGAGATCAACTGGTTTCCCGGCCACATGGCAAAAACGCTGCGTGAATTGCAGCAGCATATGCAGCAGGTCGATCTGGTTTTCGAAACCTGTGATGCCAGAATACCTGAGAGCAGCCGCAATCCGGAGCTGAACCGTCTTTTGGGAACAAAGCCCCGGCTTCTGGTTCTGAATAAATCTGACTTAGCCGATCCGGCGATAACGAAAATCTGGTTGGAATGGTATCGCAGTCAAGGGGTGACCGCGCTGGCTTGCGACAGTAAAAAGCGCAGCGGGCTGGCTGCTTTAAATCAAGCCGCAATCGACATGAATCGCGGCAAAACCGAAAAAGCCCTGGCTCGGGGCCGCATTTTCCGTCCGGTTCGCGTTATGGTCGCCGGCATACCCAACACAGGGAAATCGACTCTGATTAATACGCTTTGCGGCCGCAAATCGGCGATGACCGCTGACCGGCCCGGCGTGACCAAACAGATAAGCTGGATCCGAACCAAGGGACAGCTGGATTTGCTGGATTCGCCTGGCGTGCTGTGGCCCAGACTCGGCAGCGGTCTCCAGCAGCTGCGCCTGGCCGCGACCGGGGCAATCCGCGACGACCTCCTGCCACTCGAGGAAATTGCCGCCGGCGGGCTGGTTCTGCTGGCTCGCCTGTATCCGGAGCTGATCCGCAGCCGTTTTCACCTGGATAATCTGGAACTGCCTGGATTCAAGTTGCTTGAAGCCGCGGCGCAGCGACGCGGCTGTCTGATGTCTGGAGGCCGGACGGACAACCTGAGGTTTGCCGCCTTGTTTCTTGATGAACTGCGTTCGGGCGCCATCGGCAGGATCAGCTTGGAACGTCCGTCTGATTCCTGATTTTGACGCAAAGCTTCTTAGCATGATAGGCTGATCGATAGAAGGAAGCAGCATGGATAAAGAAAAAAAAGGTGTAGAAAAAATTCAGAAACTGCAAAATCAATATGAGAGTATGCTAGCTTACGAGAGGCAAGCCTGGCAGCAAGGATTCACGCAGGTTGCCGGTATCGATGAAGCTGGCCGCGGACCTCTGGCCGGACCGGTAGTCGCCGCCGCCTGCATCTTGGATCCGGCAAGGCCGATTCTTGGTCTGAACGACTCGAAAAAACTGACGCCGGCCAGCCGTGACCGCCTATACGCCTTGATTGTCGGCCAGTCCCTGGCCTGGCAGGTTGCTTTCACTGATCCGCAAATAATCGACCGGATCAATATTCTCCAGGCAACCTGTCAAGCCATGCGTCAGGCGATTGCAGGGCTGAAAGTCAAACCGGATTTGCTGCTGATTGACGCCGTGCGCCTGACCGGCGTTATATCGCCAGTATGGCCGATCATACGCGGCGATGCGCTCTCAGTATCCATTGCAGCCGCTTCAATTCTGGCTAAAGTGACCCGTGATCGTCTGATGAGCGAGTATGAAGAGGTATATCCGGGGTACGGATTTGAGCGGCATAAAGGCTACGGGACGACGGATCATTATGCCGCCTTGATGCAGCTTGGGCCTTGCCCAATCCATCGGCAGACATTCTTGCGATCAATAGCGGATCAGCTTGCCGGGCGGCAGTTTATAAAACCAGATCAAACAGGGGTAAATCGGCCGTGATACCGGGCCGGGAATCTGCCGCCGGCTTAGGCTGTGCCGCCGAACAAGCTGTTGCCGGGAAATTGGAGCAAGAGGGCTATCGTATCATCGCGCGCAATTACCGGATAAACCGCCTGGGTGAACTGGATTTGGTCGCCTGGAAGGATAACCGCCTGGTTATCATCGAAGTCAAGGCCCGCAGCCGGGCTGAAGCTTACGGCGGTTTAGCCGTCACAATCACGCCGGCCAAAGTCAGGCGGCTGCGCCAGACAGCCTGGTGTTTCCTGAAAGAAAAGCAAATGATGAATTGCGACGTCATGTTTCTTGCAGCATTGGTTCATATCTCGGTAAACGGAAAGATCGGCGCCATCGAAACGTTCCCGTTCGGAAATGTTTGAAATGTTGATCAATTAGCCCTGATAAAAACTTGTTCCGGATGATGCGCTCGATTATAATAATTGGCATATGAAGCAGGAATTCTATAACTTATGCAGGGAGGACTCAGAATGCCGTCATATTTGGCCATGACACCCGAACAATTCAATCAGGAACTGCAGATCATGGAGCAGCAATACCAGCAGTACCGGCAGCAGCCGCTCAAACTAAAGATGACCCGCGGCGTTCCATCTCCCGAACAACTGGACTTGTCTGCCGGATTGACAACCTGTCTCGGGCCGAACGACTTCAAAGCCGCTGACGGTACGGATTGCCGCAACTACGGCGGTATCGACGGTTTGCCGGAAGCCAGGCAGCTATTTGCCGACCTGTTGCATACGACGCCGCAGCAGGTCATGGTTCTGGGCAATTCCAGCTTGAACCTGATGTATGACACGCTGGTCAAAGCCATGCTCTTTGCCTTGCCCGGCGCTGAGAAACCCTGGTCGCATCTGGACAAGATCCGGTTCATCTGCCCGGTGCCCGGTTATGACCGCCACTTTTTCGTAACCCAGGCCCTGGGGTTTGAAATGATTCCTGTTCCCATGACACCGGAAGGACCGGATATGGATCAGGTTGAAGCCCTGGCCGCCGCTGATCCGTCGATCAAGGGCATGTGGCTGGTTCCGGTCTACAGCAATCCGGACGGCATCACCTGTTCGGAAGCCACCTGCCGCCGTTTGGCCGCTATGCCGACCGCAGCGCCTGATTTCCGGATTTTCTGGGACAATGCCTATGTCGTCCATCACCTGGATCCGGAATTTCCGGAAAGCACTCCGGATATCATCGGTTTATGCGCCGAAGCCGGCAACCCGGACCGGGTTTTTGAATTTGCCTCATCTTCAAAAATCACCTGGGCCGGCGCCGGGATTGCCTGCCTGGCATCCAGCCTCGCCAATCTGGCTTTTATCCGCAAGCAAATGTCGATTCAGACCATTGGCCCGGACAAAATCAACCAGCTGCGCCATTGCCGCTTTTTAAAGGACAAAACTCATGTCCTCGAATTGATGAAAAGCCAGGCTGCCCTGCTGCGGCCGAGATTTGACCTGGTTGAGGAAATTCTGGCCCGCGATCTGGCTGAAACCGGGATTTGCCGCTGGCAGAAGCCGCGCGGAGGTTATTTTGTCAGCCTGTATGTTTGGACCGGCACCGCCGCCGAAGTAGTCCGGCTGGCTAAAGAATGCGGTGTGGAAGTGACCCCGGCTGGAAATACCTTCCCATATGGACGCGATCCGCAAGACACCAATATCCGCCTCGCGCCATCTTACCCGACACTCGCTGAACTGCGCCAGGCCCTCGAAGTTCTGACGGTCTGCATTCGGTTGGCTGCCCTGCGGCAAATGGGGAATCCATCATGAAAGAGAAAACCATCATCAAAGACGAATACGAAAGTCCCTTAAATAGCCGATACGCAAGCCCGGCGATGCGGCAGTTGTTTTCGCCGGACCGCAAATTCAAGACCTGGCGACGTCTGTGGATCGCTTTAGCTGAAGCGGAGCAGGAACTGGGGTTACCCATTTCCGATGCCCAGATCGCCGAGATGCGGCTGCATGCGGAAGAGATCGACTATGCGGCGGCAGCCCGGGAAGAAGCTCTGGTCAGGCACGACGTCATGGCCCATGTCCATGTTTATGGCGAACAATGCCCGGCAGCCAGAGGGATAATCCATTTGGGCGCCACATCCTGCTATGTTGGTGATAACACCGATCTGATCCTGATGCGGGAAGGCCTCGGTTTGATTCGGCAGCGCTTGCTGGCGGTCATCTGTCAGCTGGCCGGTTTTGCCCGCAGCAACAAGGATCTGCCAACATTGGGGTTCACGCATTTTCAAGCCGCCCAGCCGGTAACCGTGGGCAAGCGGGCCACCCTCTGGCTGCAGGACCTGATCAGCGACCTGGCCGATCTGGATTATGTATCCGGCAGCCTGCGCTTTCTGGGCAGCAAGGGAACAACCGGCACTCAAGCCAGTTTTCTCAGTTTGTTCGACGGCGATCATGCGAAAACCCTGGAACTGGATCGCCGGATAGCGGCCAAGATGGGGTTTTCTGACGTATATCCGGTTTCCGGCCAAACCTATTCCCGTAAAGAGGACAGCCGGGTTCTCAACGTTTTGGCCGGCATTGCCCAGAGCGCCGCGAAATTCAGCAATGACATCCGGCTGCTGCAGCATCTGAAGGAAGTCGAAGAACCTTTTGAACAGAACCAGATCGGTTCTTCAGCTATGGCTTATAAACGCAATCCAATGCGCAGCGAACGAATTGCTTCGCTGGCCCGCTATGTTATGACCGCCGCCATGAACCCGGCGTTGACCGCGGCTGCCCAATGGCTGGAAAGGACGCTGGACGATTCGGCCAACAAGCGTATTGCGGTGCCGGAAGCCTTTCTGGCTACCGATGCGATTCTTCTCTTGTATCAGAACATCAGCGGCGGCCTGGTTGTTTATCCGGAAGTCATCCGGCGCCATCTGGCGGACGAGCTGCCTTTCCTGGCAACTGAAAACATCCTGATGGCAGCTGTCAAACAAGGCGGTGACCGCCAGGAATTGCATGAAAGAATCCGTGTGCATAGCCAGGAAGCCGGCAATAGGATGAAAAAGACTGGAGCCCCCAACGACCTGCTGTCGAGAATCGCTGCTGATCCGGCTTTTGGCCTGGCAGCGGCTGATCTGGACCGGCTGCTGGACGCGTCGCTCTATATTGGCCGGTCGCCGCAGCAGGTTGATGAATTTCTTGACCAATCGGTTATGCCTCTGCTGTCCGGCGAAACAGCCGCCATCTCCGGCGCCGACCTGAAAGTCTGAGCCTGAGCGGGAACGGGAACATCTGAAAATTCCCTGCGTCTAAGTGATTGGAAGATCATTGGCCCATATTGACGATAGACGGAGGGATGGCCATGAAAAGAATATTTTTGATTTTACCCCTGATTCTGGCTTTACTTTTGGCAGCCTGCAGCGGTCCGATCCTGCAGACTTCACCCTCGTTAAACAACAGCCAGCAAACAACCAGCCCAGATAACGGGCTGACTCGTGCCGCAGATTACGCAGCCCTGATCAAGCTTGTCCGTGCTGCCCAGTCTGACACCCGCAATCACTGGAACCGTTATTATACGGCAGACATGGTCGGGGCCCTGACTGACGCTCAGTCTCGTAACAGTGCCGAGAAGGCGCCCGGCGCCGGCAATGACTATTCCAAGACTAACATTCAGGTCGAAGGGGTTGATGAAGCTGACATCATCAAAACTGACGGCCGTTATTTGTATCTGGTCGCCAACAACCGCTTCTACATCGTTGACGCCGGCAATCCGGCCCAGATGAAGGTCATCGCGAACGTCGCTTTTGTCGTCAATGTGGAAACCGAAAAATATGTTACCGGAGAAACGCCGGTCGAGATGTACCTTGATGTTGTGAATGACCGGCTGACTCTGATCGTCAACGGCTGGCTCTCGGAAAAAATTGAGGTCATTGAGCCGACCGAAACCAAGCCGACCGAACCCGCACCAACGGATGAAACCAAGCCGACCGAACCCGCACCAACGGATGAAACCAAACCGACCGAAACCAAGCCGACCGAAACGGCCCCCAGCTCTGAAGGCGGATCAGAACCCGCCGGCAGCGGCTCCGAAACGGCAGTTCCCGATGCTGCTCCACCGGACAGCGGCACGAGCGAGAAAGCCGATGCCGGTTTTGTTGCGCCACGTTATTATTACAACAATTACATTCAATACACGACGACCCGCGTTTATGATCTTTCCGACAAGACCGCCCCGAAGATGGTTCGTCAATTTTCCCAGGAAGGATATTATGTCACTTCCCGCAAGATCGGCGCCGCTATCTATGTTGTGACCAGCCAATACCAGTATTCCATTTACTTTGATGAGAAGACCGAACCCGATCCCGCCGATATCTTCCCGGCGACCCGAGACGATTTGGATCCGATCGCGGCTGAGGATTGGGACACAATTGCTCCGGACAAGATTTCAATCCTTCCGGGCGGCGACATCAGCAACCAGATGGTGCTGACGGCGATCGACACCCTGGATGACGGCAGCACACCGGATATCCTGGCGATTCTGGGTTCATCCGGCTCTGTTTATGCTTCGACCGAAAATCTTTATGTAGCTGCCTGGAATTACAAGTGGGACGGCAAGGAAGATTCGATTGCCACATATTCCACTGACATCTACCGCTTCCGCCTCGACGGAGCCCAGATCAGCGAAGCCGGCAAGGGATCTGTGCCGGGTTCAATTATCAATCAATTCAGCATGGATGAACACGAAGGCTATTTCCGGATCGCCACAACGACCGGCGAAGTCTGGACCAGCGAAGGGAACAATGTCGCCAAGAATAATGTCTATATTCTGGACGGCAGCTTGAATATTGCCGGCAGCGTAACTGGCCTGGCTCCCGGAGAGTCGATAAAATCTGTCCGATTTATGGGCGACCAGGTTTATGTCGTGACATTCCGCAATATCGACCCGCTGTTTGTGATCGATCTGAGCCAGCCGACTTCGCCGGTTGTCCTGGGGCAGCTGAAGATCCCCGGCTACAGCACTTATCTGCACCCCTATGCGGAAAACATGCTCCTTGGGTTCGGCTATGATGTCCGGAACGAAGGTGATAATGCCTACAATATGGGGATAAAAGTCTCGTTGTTTGACATCTCCGATTTTGCCAACCCGACAGAAGTGTCAACCATTCTCCTCGGCAGCCGCGGTTCTTACGGCGATATCCTTTATAACCATAAAACGCTGCTTTTCTCCCGTGAGAAAAACCTGAT
>DOFA01000107.1 GCA_003532195.1 Clostridiales bacterium | reverse complement strand
TTGGGCTGGTGCGCGGGACGCGGCTGCGGGTTTGGATTGGGCTGGCGCGCCGGATTCGGCTGGGGCGCCGGTTGGCGGCCGGGCTGTTTCGGCCTGGGCTGCCGTGACGGGGCCGATGGTTTGGCGGCAACGGGCATAGACGCCGGGTCCGGCGCAGGGTTTCCGGGAGCGCCTGAACTACGCCGCGGCGCTAACCTGGCTTTGCTGCGGTTGGCAAAAATGGGCATGTTGTCAAATACCTCCAGTATTGAATAGATTTCATCTCGAACCTATCATATCATGATTGGATCAATAAGGAAAATGTTTTCCTGCTATGGATGGTTAAATGTTTGGCGACAATGTTTGGCGACAATGTTTGGCGGCGGTACCTTGCCATGCCGGACGTTCCATGATAAAATACTCCAGTGTTTAAAATTCTGGTCAGGATAGCCAGTCGGGAGGTGAGAAACATGCCAAATATCAAATCGTCCATCAAGCGGGTCAGCGTCGCGGAGAAGAAGACTGCTGTCAACAAGATCAAGCGGAGTGAGATTCGCACTTCCCTGAAAAAAGCCCAGACTGCCGTCGCTTCATCCACTGAGAATGCTGGCGAAGTGGTCAGGGAAACCCAGTCCAAACTCGACAAGGCAGCTGCCAAAGGCTATCTGCATAAAAATAATGTCGCCCGCAAGCAGTCCAAGCTCGCTAAAAACCTGAAAAAGGCCCAGTAGGTTTTCGGCAGTACGAACTCGCATTGAAACTTGAAATGCCCCGGCGGATGATCCGCAGGGGCTTTTTTCAGCGGTTTGCCGATTCACTATCGATGACATGCCAGTTATACGGTCCGGCTGCTTCCAGACAGGCCTCAAACGGTCGGATTATGCTTCCGGCCGGATCGCCAGGGCATGGAAAGCTTTCTTGCCTTTGCGCAGGATCGCCTCGCCGCCGGTGAAATCTTCCGCAACAACCATTCGGCCGAGGCCGGTGATCGGCTGGTCGTTCAGATAGATGCCGCCTTGCTGGATCAGGCGGCGCCCTTCGCTTTTTGAAGGGGCCAGGTGCGATTCCAGAAGCAGATCGACCAAGGGGATGCCTGCGGCCAGGCGCTGCCGGTCAAGCCAGGTCCGGGGCATGGAATCCGATCGGCCGCCCTGCTCGAAAAGCTCTTCGGCTTGCCGGCGCGCCGCGTCAGCCTGAGCAACGCCATGAACAATCTTGGTGACCTCATAGGCCAGCCGCTTTTTGGCTTCATTGATCGATGAATCGGCCAGCCGGGCGTATCCGGCAATTTCGTCCAGACTGAGGAAGGTCAAAAGTTTCAGGCAGTTGATCACGTCGGAGTCGTCGATGTTGCGCCAGTACTGATAAAAGTCGGCCGGGGAAGTTTTATTTGGATCGAGCCAGACAGCGCCCTTGGCGGTTTTGCCCATTTTGACCCCTGCGCTGGTGGTGAGCAGGCGGAAAGTCATGCCGAAAGCCTCGCCTTGGTCTTTGCGCCGGACCAGTTCGACTCCGGCCAGGATGTTCGACCACTGGTCGTCGCCGCCCAACTGCAGCTGGCAGCGGTATTTCCGGTAAAGCATCAAAAAATCGTATGCCTGCATCAGCATGTAATTGAACTCGAGGAAAGTCAGGCCTTTTTCCAGCCGCTGCTTATAACATTCTGAAGTCAGCATCCGGTTGACGGAAAAACAGGAGCCGATTTCCCGGAGAAAATCAATATAATTCAACTGCAGCAGCCAATCGGCGTTATCTACCATGATCGCGCGATCCTGGCTGAAATCGAGCAGGATTTTCATCTGCTCACGGAAACGCCGGATATTTTCGCGGATGGTTTCGACGGTCATCACCCGGCGCAGGTCAGAGCGGCCGGAAGGATCGCCAACCATGCCGGTTCCGCCGCCCAGCAGGGCGATCGGCCGATGGCCGGCCCGCTGCATATGGGCCATGACCATCATCTGGAGAAAGTGCCCGACATGCAGGCTGTCGGCAGTCGGATCAAAACCGATGTAAAAAGTCGCGCCAGGCTTGGCGAGCAGCTCGCGGACCTCTTTTTCATGGGTGACCTGGGCGACATAGCCCCGTGCCACCAAAGTATCAAAAACGTTTTCGGCCATATTAGCGCCCTCCTTGCCTGTCAAAATAGTTTTACCTATTCTATCCCATCACGACTGGCGTGTCAAAGTCCCGGCCGCAGGTTTTTCCGGCTGCCAGCATCCACTGGTCGGTGGCCAGGAGGTCCAGATCCGCCAGGCGGGTCAAAGCCGGATCTTTGTATTCCAGAAAATCTGACGCGTTCATGATGACTGGCCGCTCCGCCAGCTTGCGCATCAACTTGAGCAAATAACGGCCCCGCCGGTTGAAACCGAGAATCCGCAGGTATTGCGGCCCGCCGGCAGCGTCAAAAAGCGTCAGGTCTTCAGCCCTCAGCCCGGCCAGCAGCACCAGGAGAGCCCGCTGTATCCTGGTTTGCGGGAACCGTCGGGTCGCGGCGTCCGCCAGAAGGCCGGCCAGGCGGCCGCTTCCCTTTTCCGGAGCGGTCTGGGGCCGCCGGGCGGCCGCGGCCAGCCGGCGGCCCAATCCTTCGCCCATACCGGGGTACTGCTCGATTTCTTCGATCTGGCGGCTGCGCAGCAAGCCGATAATCGGCCCGGCCAGGCTTTCCGGGTTCAGAGGGCCCGGCCCGGACTGAATCTTTTCCAGCAGAATCGCCAGAGCGGCGGATGGCATCATTGCCGACAGGTTTTTGATCAGGCCGGCCCAGTCCGGCACCGGGGCAGCAAAGTGCTGATCCAGGCAGAGCCGGATGGCGGAGGCGCTGGCAAAACCGCTGCCCTGACCGCCGGCCTGATTGTCCAGATAAGCCTGGCCCTGCCGGGGCAGCGTCAGGGGAATCAGCCGGCTGCAGGGAAGATGTCGCAAGGCTTTTAAATATTCGACGGCCAGGATATTGTTCGACGATGCCAGCAGACCAGCCAGATCAGACTGCCCCGTTAACCCGGCCACAGCGCTCTGGCGGGCGGCCGGAAAAGATTCGCCCAGGTCAAGCTGTTCGTGCAGCAGACGGCGGTACTCCGGCGTCTCTTCAGAGAGGAGCTCCGCCAGTTGGTTTAGAGGGCCGAGATCGCCGCATTCGCTGCCGAAAACCAGATGCCCTTCGAGACCGGACGCATAGGCCAGCAGAACTCCGCCGGAGGCGAATCTTTCCGCGCTGGCCGCGGCATAGGCAAAAGGCAGCTCCACGACCAGATCGGCGCCGCCGGACAGGGCCATCCGGGTCCGGCTCCATTTGTCGAGAACCGCCGGTTCGCCGCGCTGGGTGAAATTGCCGCTCATGATGATCATGACGGCACAATCCGAACCCAGCTGCTGCCGGATGGTTTGCAGCTGCCAGGCATGGCCGAGGTGGAAGGGGTTATATTCAGCTATAATCATTGCCGTTTTCATCTGGAATGATTATATCACGGCCTTTGCCTTTTCGGATTGCCGGTTTTTTGGTATGATTGGGAAATGAATGAAGCGAGGGCCTGAGCATGTCCGGAGTTAAAAAGCAGCGTCGGAAATTAATTCTGATCGGGAGCGCCGCAATTTTCCTGCTGGCGCTGGCCGGATTCACGGGCTGGCAGCTGGGCTGGTTCGACCGGGACAGGCTGACGCTGCAGGTCGGNNTGATCTGCGGACGGATGGCGAGAGTGCCGGTTTGCTGGAGGAACGGATGCTAAAATTGCTTGGCAGCGGTTCCGGTCTGGTCAGCTGGCATCAGCTGGCCGGAAAATATGGATCGCCGGAAGCAGTTGCTTCTGATATTTATTCGGCGGCCGATCAGCTGCGCTATGGCTGGTATCTTCTCGAACAAGGCGACCGAAGGGCTTTCCAGGAATGGTGGCTGGGCTTCAGGGCGGGTTATCGTACAGAATCGGGCGCTTTCCGCGTCAAAGCTGACGATGCCGCAGCCGCGGCTGCCGACAGCGGTTTCTGGCGCAGCAACCAGATGACGGCACGACTGCTGGCCCAGAGCTGTTCTGCCTGGCCGGACGCGCAGAGGCTGGACGATTTGTTCCGGCTATCAGATCAGCTGCTGGAGTCTCATGAAACGGCTCTGGCTTCAGATTACCTCGCCAATGTTCCCACATCAGCGCCGATTCCCGACCCCGCCGCCACCCCGACCCCGAAGCCCACGGCATCTCCTGCCGCCGACAAGCCGCGGCAGACCGCTGTGCTGCGGCTGTCGTCGATCGACCTGTTTGCCATGCAGCAGCTGGTCCAGATCGATCCGCGCTGGCAGGTCCTGGCCGGCCAGTATCTCAAGGTCGTTGAAGACGGCTATCTGGGCGACAGCCTGCCGCTCTACGCCCTGGCATACGATCAGGCGCAAGACGGCTATCTGCCTTTCGCCGGCGACGCACCCGTTGTCAATACTGAAGAAGCCATGCTGGTCATGCTTCACCTGTGCGAGATAAGCCGACTAGATCCTCACAGCATGAGCTGGCTGCGGGAACAGATCTTTAATGAAAAAGCGCTATATGAATTTTATCATATTACTCAGGGAACTGCCGCCAGCGCCGAGGAATGCCTGCCGGCTTATGCCATGGCTGCCCGCATAGCCCGCATCCAGGGCGACCGGGATCTATACGCCGCCGCGGCGGACTTGCTGCTCTGGCACCGGGCGACCAACCAGCGCAGCCCCGCCCTGAACGCCATTTTCCGGGAAAACGCCGACGGACTGGTCCGGGTGACCGCAATCGATAATACCTGGGCCTTGCTGGCGCTGCGCTAAATCAATTGAAATGATGACAATGACAAGATTTTATGATTTCTGCCATAAAAATGAAATATATTTGACTGCAAATACTGGCTTGTTTGTGTTACAATGTTAAACAGGAAGCTAAATGAAAAACGACTCATTGAACTCGCAGACGGATCTGATTCTGCCTCAGCAGACAGCAGAAGGGGGAGCGGTAATGCAGGAGATGATCGAACTGAAGTCGGAACTCGATAAGTTGATATCCAGCCTGAGCGGTGTTCTCGCTGCCCGGACCCTGCTGAATGCCAATGATGAAATAACCGAGATCCATGTCCTGAGTGACCTGACCCAATCACCCAAGCAGCTGGTTCGCGATATCCAATCGGCGATCATAGCTGCCTTTGGTCTGGAAATAGATGAAAAGCTGATCAGCGTAGCCCAGGTGAACAGCAGCATGGCTGCCCCGGCGGCGGTTCCCGCAGCCCGGCTGGCAATCCGCAAGATTATGATCAGCCTGGACAGCAGCAATATGGAGACGACCGTCGTCCTTGGCCAGGGCGATAATATTTTCGAAGGCAGCAGCAAAAGCCCGCTGTCCGGACGCAACCGGGTCTTCTCCGCCGCCAATGCCTGCCTGGTCGCCGTCCGGAATTGCCTGGGCCAGACCAGCAGCGTTACGCTGCTGGATTTGCAGCGCAACCGGGTGGCGAATAATGATTGTTTCACCGTCGCCATATCTTATGCCGATGCAAGCAGCGAGAAAATCCTTTATGGGATCGCTCCGATCGACAGTCCGGAATTCGAAGTCCGCGCGGTTGTCATGGCCGTCCTTTCGGCTTTGAACCGCATCATGAGCCGGCCCCGCAAGCGCTGAGGCCGCAGGTCCGCCAGCCGGGCAGCCGGCTGCGGTAAAGTTGCAGAGATGACAGACCGGTGGGGCAAACGTCGCCGGATGCCTGCGAATGCAGGGGTAGAGACCAACAGAGCAGGCTTTGGCGACGGATTCAGGCTTGCGGCAAAACCGTGTCGGCTGATAAACCGGTCTGTCATTTCATATATCGGTCAGGTATACCGGCGTCAGAAAATGGCGCTGTTTTTTTCAATCCGCAGTTGAACATCCCGCTGATTTTGGGTATACTGAGGGGCGGTAATCATTCTGAAGAATCGAGGGTATGAGAATGGGATTTATTGATACCATTATTGCCAAAGCGCAAAGCGATAAAAAAACGATCGTGCTGCCGGAGTCCTATGAACCGCGGACCATTGAAGCCACAGCCAAAATCCTGCATAGAGGCATCGCCAATGTCGTTCTGCTCGGTGAAAAAGAAAAGATCATGGCCGTTTCGCCGCAGTGGGACATTTCCGGCGCCCGGTTTGTCAACCCGGCAACCTCCGCACAGTACGAGAACTATGTTCAGGTTTTTCTGGAAATGCGCAAAGCCAAAGGCATGACGCTGGAGAAAGCCCGCGAAACCATGCTGGACCCGTTATTTTTCGGTGTCATGATGGTGAAGCAAAAAGAGGCGGACGGCATGGTGGCCGGAGCGATCAACAGCACATCCAACACCTTGCGGCCAGCCTTGCAGATCCTGAAAACCGCGCCCGGGACTAAATTAGTTTCTGCTTTCTTCATGATGGTCGTACCTGATTGCGAATACGGCGCCAAAGGCACGTTCCTGTTTGCCGACAGCGGCCTGGTCGAGAATCCGGACGCCGACCAGCTCTCGGAAATTGCCATTTCTTCGGCGAAAACCTTCAGCCTGCTGGTGGGTGAAACGCCCAATGTCGCCATGTTGTCTTACTCAACTTATGGCAGCGCCAAGAGCATCCTGACGGAAAAAGTCATCGAAGCCACCCGCCTGGCCAAAGAGAAGGCTCCCGACCTGAATCTGGACGGCGAGCTGCAGGGGGACGCCGCCATCATCGCCAGCGTCGGCAAGAGCAAGGCGCCGGGCAGCCCGGTTGCCGGTAAAGCCAATGTCTTGATTTTCCCGGACCTGAATTCGGGCAATATCTGTTATAAACTGGTCCAGCGCCTGGCCAAAGCCGAGGCATACGGCCCGATTACCCAAGGCATCGCCCGTCCGGTCAATGACCTGTCCCGAGGATGCGTCGCCGACGACATCGTCGGCGTGGCGGCGATTACCGCAGTTCAGGCGCAGGCCGAATAATCAGGAATAACTTCAGGACGGCAGGATAACCAGAAAGTTACCGGCCGTTTTGATGTAAGGAGGATTTTCCATGAATGTATTGGTCATTAATGCCGGCAGTTCGTCCCTGAAATACCAGCTGCTCGATGCCGAGGCAGGTACGGTGCTGGCCCGGGGCAACGCGGAGCGGATAGGCTTGAACGACGCTCTGATCAAGCACAACCGCAACGGCGGCGACCCGGCAGTCCTGAACGTCGATATGCCGAATCATAAAGTGGCGGTCCAGGCGGTTCTGAATGTCCTGACATCCACCGAGCACGGCGTCTTGAAAAGCATGGGCGAGATCGACGCGGTCGGGCACCGGGTCGTCCACGGCGGCGAGAAATTCTCGTCATCCGTGCTGATCACCCCGGAAGTCAAACGGGCGATCCGGGCTTGCTATGACCTCGCGCCGCTGCACAATCCTCCGAACATGACCGGCATTGAAGCCTGTGAAGAGGCGATGCCCGGCGTGCCCCAGGTGGCGGTCTTCGACACGGCGTTCCACCAGACCATGCCGCCGAAAGCCTATATGTACGCCCTGCCTTACGACCTGTATGAGCGTCTGGGCATCCG
>DOFA01000140.1 GCA_003532195.1 Clostridiales bacterium | reverse complement strand
CAAATCGGTCTGCCTGGTCGATGTCCGGCCGGGGGAGCCGGCCGTGGTCCGGACGCTGCCTCTGAGCAGCGGCAAGCCGCTGCGGCGCTGGCTGGCCCGCGAAGGCCTGGCCCAGGCCCTGACGTGGACTCGGGAAGGCCGCGACGCCAACTGCTGGATCGATCTGGAAATCAATTCTGAACGCCCGCTGACCGCCGCTGAGCTGCGGGAACTGCGGATGAACAATCCGGGAATTCTCTATATCCGGACCTTGCTGACCGGCAGCCCGGCGCCGGGGCTGGCCCCAGATGCCCGCCAGGGGAAGAAGATTGACGAGCTGTTTGCGGAATACTACCGCTTCCGGCAGGGCTCGCCGATCCCCGGGGATGTGCTGGCAGCCTTTCTCGACCTGCTGAACCAGGAAGCGGAGGTGGGCGGATGAAACCGCTTCTGCTGACTCTCGAAGGCCTGCAAAGTTACCGCGACAAGCAAACCGTCGACTTCTCCCTGATCCAGGACTGCGGCCTGTTCGGCATTTTCGGGCCGACCGGCAGCGGCAAGTCGACCATCCTCGACGCGATGACGCTGGCTTTGTTCGGTACGGTGACCCGGGCCAGCCACAATACGCAGGGCATAATTAACAGCTTTTGCGACAGCGTTGCGGTCAGCCTGACTTTTGAACTGCACCTGTCCGGCGGCCGGCAGATTTTCCGGATCGACCGCGTATACCGGCGCAAACCAAAAACGCCGGATTCCTGTGAACCGCGTCTCAGCCGGCTGGTTCGCCTGGACAGCCTCTCTGACAGCGAAGGCCGGGTTCTGGCTGATAAGGCGACGGAAGTCAGCGCGGCGGTGGAAAAGCTGCTCGGCCTGCGCCTGGACGATTTCACCCGGGCGGTGGTCCTGCCGCAGAACCAGTTCCAGGAGTTCCTGCTGCTGGGCAAAAAGGACAAGAGCGATATGCTGGAACGCTTGTTCTGCCTGGAGGAATATGGTCAGGAACTGAGCCGGAAAGTCGCTCTGGGCCGGAGAAAGGCGGAAGATGAAATCCGGCAGGCGGCAGGGGCCCTGGGCGTCCTTCAGGATTGCTCTGACGAGGCTGTGCAGGCCTTGCGCCAGGAGGCGGCGTCCCGGACCCTGGACCGGCAGCTGGCCGCCGAAACCCAGGAATCCTGCCAGATTCGTTACCTGGCCGGCAAGGATTTGTATCAGCTTGTCCGGGAAAAGAACCTGCTGCTGGCCGCCCAAGTGGATTTGTCCGCCCGTTCGGCCGCGATCGCGACAGATCGCCGCCGCCTGGATCAGGCTCTGGCCGCCGAACCGGCCTGGCCTCTCTGGCAGGAGAACCAGCAGCTGAAAACGGAAAAGGATCGCCTGCGGGAAGACTTGCGCTTGTTGAGCGATCAGGCGGCGAATTTTCAGAAACTGCTGGAGGCGAACCAGGAGCAGCTGCGCGTCGACCGTGAGCTGGGCAATGCCCAAAAGACGGATTTGGACCAGCGGATCCGCCGGCAGGACCTGGCAGTCACTTATGCCGGGCAAGCCTGGGATCTTAGGTCCCGGCTCGATAAGATCCGTGAAGAACAAGCCGCCGGCCACCGCCAGGAGCAGGAAGCCCTGGAGCGGCTGCAGACGGCGCAGATCCGGCTGACCCAAGCGCAGGCGCAGCTGGAACAGCTCCAGCAGGCCAGGAATAAAAGGCAAATTGACCCTGTATGGCGTCAGGACCTCGAAAAAGGGCTGCAGCTGCAGGAGAAACTGGCGCGTTTGGCCTTACAGCGGGCCGAGGCCACGGAAACCAGCCAAAAACTGGCTGCCCGGCTGCAGGAACTGCAGGATGAATATCAGCTGGCCGGCCCGGGGCTGGCCGGGGAACAGGCAGCCCTGGCGCAGGAGATTTCCGCGCATCTTAGGGATGGGGAACCCTGCCCGGTCTGCGGATCCGAGCACCATCCGCAGCCGGCGCATCTGCGCGGTCAGACGGCATCCGCCGGATCCGGCAAGCCCGGCCGCGCCGATTTGCAAAAACAGCTGGTTCAGTACGCCGAACGAATGGACGCCAATCGGCAGCAGATGGAACTGGTTATTCAGGAGATTGACCGCAACACCCTCGATCAAGATGAATTGATCCTTCGTTCGCCCCGGCTGGCGGCAATTGCCGACGCCGGGCCGGTTCTGCAGGAAATCTACCGCTGGGAAAGCGAAGCCCGGGATCTGGACCGGCAGCTGAAGGCTGCCGAAAAGGAACTCGGCCGGCAGCAGGAAGCCTGTCAGGAAGCGGCAAACCTAAAAAGCCGGTTGTCCGGTCTGGCTGCCGGACAGGAACGGCTGCAGCAGGAGCTGACCGGACAATATGAACAGCAGATTAGCAGCCTGACGGCTCTGCTGCCCGGCGTCCCGGCCTGTGAGTTCGAGCCGGCACAGCTGCGCCAGACTCTGCAAGATTTGAAGCAGGCGCGCCGCGAGATGGACGAAACCAGCGAAAGGCTGCTGGCGGAAAACGGCGAATTGAGCAAACAGATCAAACCGCTGGAGCGGCAGATCCTGACCGGGCAGACTCAATTGACCCTGGCGGACGGCCGTTTGGAAGATCTGGCCTTGCGCCTGGAGGCCGCCGTCCGGAAAGCCGGCTTTGCCGCTGAAGCGGAACTGGCGGCGGCGCGTCTGGATCCGGATGCGGCCCGGGACCTGAGNNCCAGACTGAAAGAATTCGACGATGCCTGGCGTGACCTGGAATTGCAGATGCGCCAATGCGACAGCCGGCTGCAGGGGCGCTGGCTGGACGAAACAGCCTGGAAGCAGCTGGAGACTGAATATCTGGCGGCGACCGACAGCCTCAACCGGGCTGTGCGCGCCGACGATCTCGCTGCCGGCCGGCTGGCGGAAATCCTCGGCCGCCAGAAGATCCGCCGCCAGAAAGAAAAGGAACATGCTGATGCCCTCGCCCGCCGGGATCGCATCGCTCAGATCGAATCCCTGATCCGCGGCAATGCCTTTGTGGAATATATGGCCGAAGACCGGCTGCGGGACATCATCGCCGAGGCGTCCGGGTACCTGCAGACCATGACCCGTTTCCGTTTTGCCCTGGAGCTTGACAGTGAGATGTCCTTTATTATCCGTGACCAGCTGAACGGCGGCGAAGCGCGCCAGGCGGCCTCGCTGTCGGGCGGGGAAACGTTCATGGCATCGCTGGCCCTGGCCCTGGCCTTGTCCAGCCAGATTCAAATCCGCGGCCAGAGCCGGCTGGAGTTTTTCTTTCTTGACGAAGGTTTCGGATCTCTGGACAGCGGCATGCTGGATCAGGTCATGGATTCCCTGGAGAGGATCAGCAGCCCGCAGCGTCTGATCGGCCTGATCAGCCATGTGCCGGAACTGCGCAACCGGATCGGCGCCCGTCTGATCATCACACCGGCCGACAACTGGTCCGGCAGCCGGATCCGGCTCGAACAAGCTTGACCGCTTTCCGGAGGCGGGTTTATAATCAATCAAATCGCACTGATCGGTGATGATAGGGGGAGATCAATATGTCCGCGAAATCATATGGCTTCAACACCCGTTCTGTACATGCCGGGCAGGTTCCGGATCCGGCCACCGGATCGCGGGCTGTGCCGCTATACCAGACAACTTCCTATGTTTTCGACGACACCCAGAGCGGCGCCGACCTTTTCAGCCTGAACCGGCCGGGGCATATTTATACACGGATATCCAACCCGACGACATCTGTTTTCGAGGAGCGGATCGCCAGCCTGGAAGGCGGCGTCGGGGCGCTGGCCACAGCTTCCGGCGCGGCCGCCATCACCTGCGCGGTCATGAACCTGGCCCAGGCCGGCGACCATATCGTTTCGGCAACCACCCTCTACGGCGGCACCTTCAATCTCTTTGCCAACAACCTGCCGCACTACGGCATTACAACGACGTTTGTCAATACCGATGACCCGGCTGCCTTCACCGCCGCCTGCCGTGACAGCACCAAAGCCTTTTATATTGAATCCATCGGCAACCCGCTGAGCAATGTCGCCGATATAGCCGCCATTGCCGACGCCGCCCATGCCTGCGGAGTTCCCTTGATTATCGACAACACTTTCGGCACGCCATGGCTGGTCCGGCCGATTGAGTACGGCGCCGATATCGTCATCCATTCGGCAACCAAATTCATCGGCGGTCATGGCACATCGGTTGGCGGCGTCATTGTCGACGCCGGAAAGTTCGACTATGCCGCATCCGGCCGTTTCCCGATGCTCTCCCAGCCGGATCCCGGTTACCATGGCTTGTGCTACACCAGGGAATTTGGCGCCGCGGCCTTTATCACGCGGGCCCGCACCTCATTGATGCGTGATATGGGGGCGGCGCTCAGCCCGTTCAATGCCTGGCTGTTCATCCAAGGCCTGGAAACGCTGCCTCTGCGTGTGGCCAGACACTCGGAGACCGCGGCAAAAGTCGCCGCCTGGCTGCAAAAACATCCGAATGTAGCCTGGGTCCGATATCCTGGGCTGCCAGGCGACCCGAGCCACGAATTGGCTAAACGTTATCTGCCCCGCGGCTGCGGTTCGATCTTCGCTTTCGGGATTAAAGGCGGCCGCGCGGCGGCGGCGCGTTTCATCGATCATCTGGAGCTGTTTTCCCTGCTGGCCAATGTGGCCGACGCCAAGTCCCTGGTCATTCATCCGGCCAGCACGACCCACTCCCAGATGTCAGACGACGAGCTGGCCCAGTGCGGGATCACCCCGGAGCTGATCCGCTTATCGATCGGCCTGGAAGATTGCGAAGACCTGACTGCGGACCTGGACCAGGCGCTGGCCCAGTCCTGACCGAGCTTGCGCCGGCTTCGCCTGATCTATCATTGCTCTGCCTTTCGTGGTAACATTAGGGGCAGATCTGTTCAACGCTGACGCCGACTGGAGACAAAACCATGAGATCAACCGCTGTTCCGCAACTGCCAGGATTGCCTTATCCGATCACCATCCAGCGGGGATCGGCTTACAGGATACCGGAAATTTTCCGGGAACGCCTGGCCGGCCGGCGGCTGGTGGTAGTCAGCGACCGCGAAGTCAGCGCTTTGTACCGGCAGACACTGAATGAACAATTCAAGGCCGGCGGAGCGAATCCCTGCTTTCTGACAATCGACGGTTCGGAGGCTGGTAAGACCCCCGAATCGGTGCGTTCGCTCTACGAGCAGCTATCCGACATGGAAATGTCGGTCCAGGATCTGCTGGTTGCGTTCGGCGGCGGCAGCGTCATCGATGTCACCGCCTTTGCGGCCGCTACCTATCTCGGCGGCCTGGATTATGTTCAGGTTCCGACCTCCTTGCTGGCGATGGCTGATTCTGCCGCCAGCCCGGTCTGCCGCCTGAATTACCGCAGCACAAAAAATCTGCTGAGCCTTGCTTGCCGCCCGGCGGGTGTCCTGATCGATGCGGATCTGCTCAAGACGCTGCCGCCCCGTCTCATGACCAACGGCTATGCCCAGATCATCCAGTTCGGCTGTGTGCAAAATCCGGCGATCCTCGAGATGATGGAAACAAACAGCCTGGATATCGAGGAACTGCTGACGGCTGCCCTGGCAGCCAGGATCAGGCTGCTGGCGGATTTTCCCGAAGGCTTGAATTTTGGCCGGCCGATCGGCGATGCAATCGAAGGACATTTCAGATTTCTGAAATATCTGCACGGCGAAGCGCTGGCGCTCGGCATGCTGGCCGCATCGCCCAGTGACAGGCTGCGCCGCTTGCTGGGACAGTATAAACTGCCGGTTCATCTGGAAGGGGTCAATTCAGAAACCTT
>DOFA01000241.1 GCA_003532195.1 Clostridiales bacterium | reverse complement strand
CTGCTCATCTGGCCGGGTGACGCTGAACGGGCGCCCGGCCAAACCCAGCGCCGACGTCAAGCCGGGCGATATCCTGGACATCGCCTTTGGCTCCGGCCATTCCCGGATCAAGATCCTGGCGGTCAAAGAAACGGTCCGCAAGGACGAAGCCGGCGAACTTTTCGAAATCCTGATCGACGGCGATGCCCTGAAGCCCTGACCTGTCCGCGACGTGACGCCCGGTTGGCCTGACCTGTCCGCGTTTACCGGATTGCCTAAATCGCCGCTGGTCGTTACAGAAGTATTACAACCGGGTTAAATCCTGTTCAGATCAAACCAATCAGCAGCCGCGATCATTGCCGAACCCAGAAAATTCTTCTAGAATAAGATCAGGAAACCGCGCGGCAGGGCTAGAATTTCCGGCCGGCGTATTTGTTTTCGGAGGCAAACCGTGGCCAGAAAGAAAAGTTCCGTGCAGGGCTATATCATCAAAACCAACAGCAACCGGATTTTCATCCGGATTACGGTTGGCTTGATTTTAGTCCTGGCCCTGGCCTCGGCGGTGGCGATCTATTTCGAGCAGGAAACCCAGCTCACCCGCATCCAGGCCCAGTCGGAAATCCTGGCCAGCGAACTGGCCGAAGCCAAAGCCGAACAGGCCGAACTCCAGGAACTGCAAAGCATCGTCGACACCGATGAATATATCGAGCGCATCGCCCGCAACCAGCTGGGCATGGTCCGGCCGAACGAAATCGTCTTCGAGGACGACTGAAGGGTTGCATGCTCTCGGCTTGTTTATCGTGAATAATTCCCGAACAATATACAGTTTGAATTAAATAGCAAATCCTTATATTATTTTGTGACATCTGATAATATTAATTTTTTAATTTAAATTATGTAGCAATCCATGGGTAAATGCTGCATTTAGATTATGCACGAGAAATATATTATAAATAGCAATATGAAACTTATCATATATACAGGTTATGTATATTAGTATATAATTGAGCTGAAGAGGGAGGTGCCAAGTGATGGATAATTTAGTCATCAGTTATAATTTGCACCGTATTCGTAAAAATAAGCATCTAAGCCAGGATGCGATCGCTAAAATTGCTGGCATCTCAAGAGTTGCCTATAGAAGTATCGAAGCTGGCTCAAGTTCTCCCAGGGTATCTACTCTGCAAAACCTGGCATCAGCATTAGATGTCAAATTAGTTGATTTGTTAACGCCTGTCAAGGCGCTCAAAAATGTGCGTTACCGGTCATTTAAGAGAATGAATAGCCGAGACAGCATTTTAATTGATGTTGGGAAATGGTTGGACGATTATAATTATCTTGAGGAAATCCTGGATCAAAAGGCATCGTACATATTTACCGGTTTTCAGGATCTGCTTCCTCAAGATCTGGTTGGCGAAGCTCGGAGCAAATATGCAGCCCAAATGGCGCGGAAAGTATTGGGGCTGAATGGAAATGATTCGATTCGGGATATTGCCGGATTGATTGAAGACAATGGCATTAAATTATACCCAATCAAACTTGTTTCTGACGGATTCTTCGGCTTATCAGTTTCTGAATATGATGGTGGTCCTGCGATTGTTGTCAATGTCTGGGAGCGTATATCTGTTGAAAGATGGATTTTCAGCGCAGCACATGAACTGGGCCATCTCTTGTTGCATCTCGATTCATACGATGTTGACCAAGTCACTGAAGATGAGAGCCAGGAGGATGAAGCCAACGTCTTTGCCTCATATTTTTTAATGCCTGAGGACCCATTTAATTCCGAGTGGCAGGAGACTGCTGGCCTTGATTTAGTTGAGCGTGTATTAAAGCTTAAGAGCATTTTCAATGTCAGTTATAGAACTGTTCTCTATAGAATTTCCGAAAAACTTGGCAAGGATATCTGGCCGAGGTTTAACATGGCATATGCAGGCAAGTATGGGCATTGCTTGAAGAGATCAGAAGAACCGATGGCTCTTAATCCATCATATTTTCATTGCGGCCCCGAAATGCTGAGGGCAAATGAGCCCGAAGCTATTTCGCATAGGAATTTCGTTGAAGATCACCTTTCACGTCTTGTCCGATTGGCTGTTGAAACTGAAAAGATATCTTTGGGCAGAGGTGCTGAGATCCTTGGTTATGACTTGATCAAGATGCGTGAAATCGTGTCTTCCTGGGTATGATCCAATGAAATCGTCAGGAAAGTCGTATCTTATACTTGATGCCAATGTTTTGATCGATCTTTTTTGTGTGACAGGATGATTCTGCCATTGATATCGCAGTATATTGGAACGGTTGCGGTATCCACAACAATGCTTGAAGAAGTCCAAGGCTTTACAGCTGGAGATTGTCTTGAACTTGGGATTCAATTAATAGAACCTACTCTTGATCAGGTTATTTCTGCTGCTGAAAAGCCAAGCCCATTGTCATTTTATGATTGGTTATGTTTCTTATTGGCAAAAGATGGCGATTGGACGTGCGTAACCAATGATAAAGCACTGCGCAAGCAATGCAGTTCACAGAATATAAGTGTTATGTGGGAATTCGAGATGCTCTGCTTATTAGTCGAGGCTGGTGNNTGGTGGGCTGTCGGCTCAACAATGCAAAGGCATCATTCTATCGATCAAGCAAAACAATCCTTTCTATATAACCGATACCATTGTTGAAAATGCCTTGAGACGTTTAAATATTAAGGAGTAGCATAATATCCTTTTCATCTAAGTTTTTCAGCTCCTATACCAGCATCAACGCAAACAAGCCGCCGATGACCGAGCGGTTGCGGAAATGAATCGCCCGACCGCTTATCGTGTCGTACCAGTCGGTCAGCGGCACGCGGCTGCCGGTTTCCTGATAATAGCGATAAAGCGGCTCGATCAGGGACCGGGCTTTGGCGGGGTCGTCGCTCAGGGCGGCGCACCAGACTAGCCAGTCGGCTTTGGTGTAGGTCGCCCGGGAGTCCAGGGGCAGTCCGTAGCGGTTTTGCAACTTCAGGTATGCGTCGACTTCCGACTCGTAGAGGCTGGACGGGAAAAGCTGAAGACCCAGCACGCGGTCGAACAGCAGGTTGTATTTCATCGACCAGCTGCCCGGCCGGTCGAAGGTCAGACGGGTGTGGCCACTGTCCTGGGCCATCTCCAGCCAGCGCCCGACCATCTGCCGGGCAGCGGTCCGGACATCGGCCGCGCGCGCTGCTTCCTGGCAGGCGTCGAGAATCTGGGTGAAGGCGCCCAGGCCGACAATGGCCTTGATCGACAGATTGGCGTTGTGGTTGAGATGTCCGGCGAAGTCGTCGGTACAGAGCTGGTCGCCAGGGTCCTGGCCATAGCGCCGCAGGTAGCCGGCCCATTGTTCCAGCAGCGGCAGATTGGCGCGCGCCAGGGTATAATCGCCGTCGGCGCGGCAGGCGGCGGCGGTCATGATCAGCATGTTGCCGCATTCCTCAACCGGCATCTGGCTTTCCAAAACATAACGGCCGTTGTCCAGGCCATAAACCTGCCCGGTCGCCAGCGGATATTGCCCGACGTCATGCGGCGCAAAATCATAAGGCCAGACCGGCGAGGCAGCGAACTTGAAGACCGGCCGCAGCATGCCGCGGACCAATTCCGGGCACAGCAGCAGGAACAGCGGAATGGACGGGTAACTGACGTCGACGGTGCCTATGCAGCCGTTGCTGAAGCATTCCTTGGACAAGAAGACGACTTCGCCGTTTTCATCGGCAATCATCTTGTGGGCGGCGATCGCCTGGCGGTAAGCGAGGGCGGTGATCGCAGCATAAGCGCTGCCGCCGGCCGCTTCGGCGCGGGCGGATAAATCCCGGTCGAATGCGTTGCAGCGCCGGAGCAGGTCGCTGTAACCGCTGATGGCCTGAGCGATCATTTGCGGGAAGGTCGCGCCATCCTTGAAACAATAAGCCGGCGTCTGGCATCCGAAGTAATTGATCGACGCCTGAAGATCATCATAGGCCAGAATATAGGCGGCGGATGCGCTGCCTGGCGCCGGTCCGACCTTCAGGGTGCGGCTGATCGCGCCGACCGTCTGTTCCGGCCGGATTCCGTACAGGTTCTGGGCTGATGCCGGCAGATCAGCCAGGCCGGTCAGGCAGAAGGCGTGACGCAGAAGATTGGAGTCAACCGCCGCGTGTGCTCCGGCTGATAAAGCCAGCAGATAAACGGAACCCCAGTCGATGCGCTGGTTGTCGCCGGAAGAACCGAGTACACGTGCGCCGGGTGTGGCGTTGGTCAGGCGCACCCCGTCGCAGCCGCCAAAACGGATGGTGCCGCCGGTTATTGAAGCTTTTTCGATTCGGTCAGCGCACAGCGAACCGTTCACATCCAGATACAGATCCACCGTATGAGCCAATCCATCCAGACTGCTGACCGTCAGGGTCAGATAATTGACCGGCCGGGAAGCGACCATCAGGTCGTCAAGCAGCAGCGGCGCTGTGAAACGGGCTTCCAGTCTGACACCACCAGCCTCGAACTGATAACGGGTCTGAGTCGGAGTTACGGTCAGNNGACCTGTGGCAGCGGCGGCAATTCGCCGATGACGTTGCTGCGGTCCTCTGATTCCAGACCCATAAAACGCCAGGGCTGGCCGTCGATCCGCACTAATCCCAGCAGACTGTTGGCGACGCCCGTCCAATGCCGGGTGATGTCGCCAGCCAGAGTATCGGCGAAACTCCAAACGGAGAAAAAGGGATCGACGGTGATCAGAGGGACGGCCGGCGGCCGAAGCGATTCAATCATATGCGCCTCCCGGCACAAAAAGTGCCCGTGTCTTATACAAATTTCCCACCCCGCGCAGCGGGAGAAAGCGCCGAAAAGCCTTTGGGAAAGTTGTATTATTCTTCAAAAACATCATATAATAACTGAGGAGCGCTGAAAAGGCCATAAAATGCATGAAAAGGTGAGGAATATGCTATGCGCGAAGACATTCGCTATTTGACTGCGGAAGGCTCGCTGCCGTTTGTCGTCGAAATGGCCGGCACTTCCTACTGCGACGGGACTTATCGGATTTTCCGTCAGCAGTCGCCGGTGTTCGTATTTGAATATGTTCTCCAGGGAACCGGCACGGTCATCGAGGATCAGCAGATGTTTTATCCCGGTCCCGGCGACGTCTATATTCTGCACGCGCATTGCCGCCACGAGTATTATGCCGATCCGGCCGACCCGTGGGTCAAAGTTTGGTTTAATATCCGCGGACCGGCGGTCGAGGCGCTGCTTCAGGCCTATCAGATGCCGCGTGTCAACTGGGTCCGGCATTGCCCGGCGCCAATCGCTGACCTGTTCGAGCGGTTTTTGCAAATTACGCGCACCGCCCAGCCGCTGCCGCAGCTTTTTGACCAGTGCGCCCTGGTTTTTCACGAGATCGTCGCCGCCCTGGCCCGGCAAATCCGGCCAGGCAGCCCGGAACAAAACGAAGCGGCATACCTGCGCGACTATATCCATGCACATATGACCGACCCGCTGACCGTGGCTGATCTGGCCCGGCTGATCTACCGGTCGCCAGCCTATACGATCCGCCTGTTCCGGGAAACCTTCCAGATCACGCCCTACGCTTATCTGGCGCAGTGCCGAGTGACGGCGGCCAAACAAATGCTGGCCGGCACCCAGTTACCGATCCAGGTTATTGCCAGCCAGCTTTGTTATGCCGATTCACGTTATTTTGCTCATGTCTTCCGGCAGAACACCGATCAGACGCCGCGCCAGTACCGTCTGGCCAGCCGGAAGGAAAGGCTCAGCGTTTGACGCGGGCATTGCCTTTCCAGATGCTCCAGATCTGGTCTTCGTCAGCCGGAATGCCGTAGTCAGTCAGCATTGTGGTCGCCAGCGCGCCGCTGGCCCAGCCGAACTGGACCCATTTTTCCGGTTCCCAGCCGCGCAGGATCGCATAGAGCAGGCCGCCGACAAAACCGTCGCCGCCGCCGATGCGGTCCAGGACGGTGATCTCACGGGATTCGGCGACATACCAGGCGTCTCCGGCCAGCAGGATCGCGCCCCAGAGATGCTGATTGGCGCTGATCACCTGCCGCAGGGTCGTGGCGAAAACCGAAACGCTGGGGAAAGCTTGCTTGACCCGGGCGATCATTTCTTTAAAGCTGTCGATCTTGGCGGCAATGTCCTTGCCGCCGGCTTCCGGGCCTTTAATGCCCAGGCAGAGCTGGAAGTCTTCCTCGTTGCCGACCAGAACGTCGGCCAGGCTGGCAATCTCAGCAAATATAGCGGCCAGCTCTTTTTCCCGGTTTTCCCAGAACGAAGCCCGGTAATTCAAGTCAAAAGAGATGCAGGTGCCATACTTTTTAGCTGTCCGCGCCAGCTCCAGGCAGAAGGTGCTGGTTTCCGGCGACAAGGCCGCCACCAGGCCCGACAGATGCAGGATACGCACGCCTTCCTGGCCAAAAATGCGGTCCAGATCGAAATCCTTGACGTTCAGGGTCCGGCCGACTTCGCCGGCCCGGTCGTTGTGGACGCGCGGGCCGCGGCTGCCGTAACCGCTGTCGGCGATGTTAAACTGGTGGCGGTAACCCCAGGGTCCGCCCTGCGGCACGTCTTTGCCTTCGTAGGCCATATGGCGGCTCAGCAGGTCGCTCTTGATCATGGCGGCGATCGGGCTGTCCTTGACAAAGGTGGTCAGGACTTTGACCGGCAATCCGAGATAAGAGGAGATGCTGGCTACGTTGGTCTCCGCGCTGGTGACCTGCATCGTGAATTTGCTGCTGCTGTGTACCGGCTGGCCGTTTTCCGGCGTGATCCGTACGCCAATGCTGGTCGGCACCACGAGCGCGTAAGCATATTGATCCCGTAAATTGATTTTCATGAAAATACCTCCCGCAAATCAGACGACATAGGTCGACGAAGCGGTCGATCCGCCTTCGCCGGTCCAGTTGGTATGGAAGAACTCGCCGCGCGGCCGGTCGGTCCGCTCATAGGTGTGGGCGCCGAAATAGTCGCGCTGGGCCTGCAGCAGGTTAGCCGGCAAATTTTCACAGCGGTAGCCGTCATAATAGCTGAGGGCGGCGGCGAAGGCCGGAACGGGGATGCCGTTCAGCATGGCGGTTGCCAGGACGCGGCGCCAACCGGCCTGGCTGGCGTCCACCTTGTCCTGGAAGAAAGGATCCAGCAGCAGGTTGGACAATTTTGGATTCTTGTCGAAAGCTTCCTTGATCTTGCCCAGGAAAGCGGAGCGGATA
>DOFA01000056.1 GCA_003532195.1 Clostridiales bacterium | reverse complement strand
CTGCCGCCGGAAACAACCGCATCCGCTTCAACATCCACTGCCACGTCAGCCACCTCCACCCTGCCGTCTACAGCTCCGGCGACAACAGCGCCAACAACCGGTCCGACCGGCACCGATCCGGTCGCCACAACCGCAGCCGCAACGACAACGACAACGACAACTGCGACTTCCAGTACTGCGACCGATCCCGAACCGACTCCTGAGCCGACCGCTGCCGAGCCCGCGCATGGCAACACGAACGGCAACCTGGTCAATTCAGGTTCGCTGGCAGCCGACAGCAACTGGATCTATTACTGTGTTACATCGCCGTCTGCCGGCGTCTATCGGTCCAAAGCCGACGGGGCAGATAAGCAGATGATCTTTAGCGGCAGCTTGAATTACCTGAATTTAAGCGGTGACTGGATCTATTTCAGCAATGGCGCCGACAACACCAAGTTGTATAAAATGAAGACCGACGGCTCAAGCCTGACCAAAATCAGCGATGACAAGGCTAGTTTTGTCCAGGTCGTCGGCGACTGGATCTACTATACGGCATACGGCGCCGGCATATGCAAGATCAGGACCGACGGGACTTCCCCATCTGTTCTGACCAGCGATTACGGTTACTATCTGAATATCTACAGCGACTGGATCTATTACGCCAATGGCAGCGAGAACAAGGAGATCTATCGGATTAAAACTGACGGGTCTGAACGCAGCCTGGTTTCGGGCGATCAAGGCCTGTATTTGTGCCTGGCCGGCGATTACCTGTATTACAGCAATCAATCGGCTGGCAGCCGGCTCTACCGGATCAAAACCGACGGATCCGAACGCAGCCTGATCACCAATGACGTCGCGACTGCGATCAATGTCAGCGGAGACTGGATTTACTATATTTACGGTTCGGGTTCAGACGGCGCCAGGCTGTACCGGATCATGGCTGACGGCACCGGCCGGGCGCGGCTGACCGAGGATTACTCAATCAAAATCCTGCTTCTGGGCGACTGGATTTATTATTACAACTATGCCGACAGCAGCAAGCTCTACCGCATCCGCCCCGACGGAAGCGACATGATGCTGTTTCAGTAGCTGTCCGGCGCAACGGGAATCGCCAGCCGCTTATTCTTGTTCTCTGCCTGGCAGCGGGCGATACCAGATATTGCGGAAGCGCACGGGATTGTTATGATCCTGCAGTTCCAGCGGGCCAACCGGTGGATGCGGGGCATAAGGCAGTGTATCCCGATAGGTGGTAGGTCCGACCAGGCAGGTATGGTTGTGCACCAGCACGCCATTAAACAGAATCGTGATATAGGCTGGCTTGAGCAGTTTCTCGCCGTCAAAGTGCGGCGCTTCCCAGAGGATGTCATAGGTCTGCCACTTGCCGGGCCTGCGGCAGGCGTTGGCCAGAGGCGGGCACTGCCCGTAGATGCCGGCCGTTGTCCCGTCGGCATAGGTCAGATTGTCATAACAATCGAGAACCTGGACTTCGTAGAGGCCCATGAGGAAGACGCCGCTGTTGCCGCGTCCCTGCCCGTTGCCTTTGACTTCGGTCGGCGAAGCCCATTCCACGTGCAGCTGGCAGTCGCCGAACAGCGCCTTGGTGCGGATGCTGCCAGTACCGGGAACCACTTCCATGTAGCCCTGTTCCACTTTCCACCGGGCGGCGGCGCCGTCGGCACAGGATACCCATTGTGTCAGGTCGCGGCCGTCAAACAGGATGACCGCGTCGCTGGGCGGCGTGCCCGGCTGCCCGTCGGCGCAGGATTCGGTTCCCGGACGGACAATGGCCGGCAGCGGCCGCTCCGGATCGTGCACATGATAGGTCGTTCCGGGTACAAAAGGGGTGTCGGTGTAGCCTTCGATTTTTGTCATAAGTCAGATCTCCTTCGCGATGTATTTATTCTTGCTTGTTCTGGATCGCTTCGAGCTCAGCCTGGCGTTCTGCCTCAATTTGCGCCGGAGTCAGGCCGCGGGACATCAGCGTCCGGCACTGCTCAATCGATAACAATTCGCTGATGGCGGTAATGCCTGCTTCGTCAACCGCCTTGTAAAATTCCAGCACCTGGCGCGGGTAATCCGGATCATCCGGCTTAGTCTGATACAACCGGGTATACCGGACGGGAATCCGCACGGCCTTGATTCGTTGAAGCGCCGGCTCGCTTTCAGCCAGGGTTTCAGCTTCGTCAAACAGCCGGTCGGACCGGTCCAGGAAAGCCGCGTTCAGGTATTTCCCGTTCGGCGCGTCATAGATACCCAGATGGTATGGCTGCGCCCGGTCGTGCAGTAAATCGATATAATCGCTGATCGGTCCGGCGCTCCAGCCGAAGCAGCCTTCGAGAAATTCGCGGGTCAGTTCCTGGATGTCGAGGTTGGGATCCCAGAGCAGCCTGGCCAGGACATAAGCCTTGAGCGGCGCGAAATCGCTGCCCTTGGACTGGTAATCACCCTCTTCAAAGACGCCCTGGACTCCCAGCCGGGCGAAGAAGCGCAGATTGGGGGCCAGCACCCGCAGATTGGGAAAAGGCGCCAGATAGTGGGCAAAATTCGAAACATAATCCCAGATGTAAATCTTGCCGCCGGTCGCCGCCCAGGCCTTCAGGTCGTCGGCGAAATTGACCGGAGACGCCGCCATTCGGTTGAAAGGCCGGCTGATCTCACGGCAGGTTTCGAGCGGGTGTGAGAAACAGCATTCGATCGAGCACAGGCGAACGATGACATTAGGTTCTGGTTTCGTATGCCTGGGTGCCCGGCGCGTATATTGATAGGCCAGCGTGTCGACGCAGACCTGCGGATAGTCCGCGGCAATATCCCGGGCAATGGCGTTGACAAAACGGATCAGGGTGCCGCTGTGGCTTCCCTCATATTCATCGATCTGCCGGCAGTGTTCGCATTGGCAGGGATTGTAGCAGTCGTTCTGAGAAACGGAGACGATTCGGGCTGCCGGATTCTGATCCAGCCAGAGACGGACTTTGCTGATTGCCAGGGCAAGCACATCCGGATGGGTCAGGCACAGCTGGGTATTATAGCGCAGCCGTTGGCCACCGACCTCGGAGAAATACTCCGGATGGGTGTCGAAGTAAGCCTCCGGTTCGGCGATTTCATGAAAAGTATGAACGAACC
>DOFA01000164.1 GCA_003532195.1 Clostridiales bacterium | reverse complement strand
TTCCCGTTCGGCATCCAGAGGGCCGATACGCCCTTAAAGCCATAATGCCGCGCCAAATCAAGAAAACGGACGGGATCGCTCTTTTCAATGTCGACATGCGGGCACCAGGGACCCACGCCCTGGGTTTCCACATAGTCAAAACCAATCTTCCGGATAGCCTCCAAAGCCCGTTCCAGTTCGTAACGGCGGAAAATGACTGTGCTGCAACCTATTTCCATAAGATCGTATCCTCCCTTTCCCATGATCCGGCCGGTTTGGCGCAGGTGCTGGAAATCTGCTTTTTCACGCCCTCGGTAGCTGACTCTTCGAATGCCAGCATCGTATCCGTCACATGGTAAGCCATTTCCAGGCTGGCCCGATGCGGAACACCCAGCTCGATCGCGCGCGCCATGTCGGCAATGCCGGCGCCGCGCATGTACTTCGTGTATTCGTTGAATTGCGGGCAAGCGTGCCATTCGCCGTCGCCATAGCGGGATATCAGCACTTCGCCGATATATTGGTTGGGATCCGGCAGAACCAGGGTTCCCTTTTCACCGTAGATCTCGATGCAGGCCGACTTGGTTTTCCAGATATCAAACGAATTGATAAAAGTGCCGATGGCGCCGTTGGCAAATTCGAATACACCGGAGACGAAAGTCGGCACTTCCACCTGGATCACTTCGCCGCGTCTGGGCGCAACTTTGATTGTCCGCTGCGGATAGGTGATGCGCGCCTGAGCGGTCACGCTTTTAAAGGGGCTGATGATGCTGATCAGCGCGTTGAAATAGTACGGGGCCATGTCCAGCATCGGACCGGCGCCCTTCTGATAGAAGAAATTGGCGTCCGGGCGCCAGTATTCATTGCCCCGCATCGCGCAGATGGCCGACACGCCGACCGGTTCGCCGATCCAGCCGCTTTCCACCACCTTTTTCGCAGTTTGCAGCGGCGCGCCCAGAAAGCTGTCCGGAGCGCAGCCGACGCGCAGCCCGAACCGGTCGGCGGCGTTCCTGATCTTTTGCGCGCCTTCGCGGGTCATGGCGATCGGCTTTTCGGAATAGACATGTTTTCCGTGGGTCAGGCAGGCGAGCGTCAGTTCCTCATGCACTTGCGGCACAGTCAGATTGACGATCAGATCCAGATCCGGATCGTCTAGCATCTCCTCAGGTGTCTGGACTTTTGCGATTCCGTATTCCCGGGCCGCTCCGGCTGCCTTTTCACGAACCAGATCCGCACAGGCCGTCACGACCTGGGTGTCGCTGAAAACGTCGCGGGCGCTCCGCAAATAATGGCCGGAAATCGCGCCGCAGCCTAAAATACCAATTCTCAGTTTTTTCACGTGCCAACCCTCTTGTTTATAAATTGCCTGACCGTCCGCGGGCTCCCCGCTAGATGCCCGGCACCGGTCAGGTTTCAAGGCGCGATGACGACTTTCATGCTTTCGTCGGTCATACTGGTCTGGATGGCTTTCTCAGTGTCGTCCAACCGGAAACGGTGGCTGATCAGTTTCTGCCAGGGAAAGCGGTTCTTTTCGCGCAGCATCATCTCCATGCAGGGGCGGTAGCCGTTGTGCGAGTGATTGGACATGCCGATGATCCGCAGATTCTTGCTGCAAATCTCGTGGATGTTCAGGCCGGTCTCGCCGCAATCGACGAAATTACCCGGTTCGAGGTACATGCCAGCCTTGCGCAGCATTTTCAAGCCTTCCGGCACCACATAAGGACGGCCGACGCATTCCACCGCCAGGTCGGCGCCCAACCCGCGGGTTTCCTGCATCACCCGCTCGATGCGTTCTGCCTCGGTGGTACGGTTGACATTCAGGACGATATCGGCGCCAAACTGCCGGGCCAGGTCCAGCTTGTAATCGGAAATGTCGGTGGCGATGATCTTGCCGGCGCCCATCATGCGGGCCTTGATGATGTGGGCGATGCCCAGGGGGCCGGCGCCCTGGACAACGATCGTGTCGCCGAAATTAAAGCCTTCCAGCGAGAATGAATTGAACTCCTTGGCTTTGTCCGGGGTCCAGGTGACGCACATGACTTCGGTGAAAACCGCCATTTCATCAGGCAGCTCATCCGGGATCTTATAAAGCCGGGTGCCGGGCTCAATGTAGATATATTCGGAGAAACCGCCGTACAAGCGATGCGCATCATTGCAAGAGCGCATGTTGCCGTAGCTGAACTGCAGGTGCTCGCACCAGGGGTAATTGGGGAAGTTTTTACAGTAATAGCAGGTGCCGCAGACCACGTCCGGGCACAGGGTGACCCGGTCGCCCGGTTTGAGGACCGCGCCATCAAATTCGAGGTGCCGGCTGCCTTCCGGATCTATCTCCTCGATGATCATTACATTTTCGTGGCCCTGGATGATCGGGAACGGCAGGTCGATTTCATTCGCGGTCCCCTTGTATTGCAGGGTTTCCCCGCGGTAGCTGTGTTTGTCGGTACCGCAGATGCCCGCCAGGAGTACCCGGCAGACAGCCGCACCCTTCTGTGGTGAAGAGACCGGAAATGACTGAGTCTCCATCTTGCCCGGAGCCAATAAGACGGCCGCCCTGCTCATTTTTTCCATAAGCTGTTCCTCCTATAAACCTGTGATTGTTTTAATATCTCGGCGAGCCAGACAGGCATATTCAAACGGATTGGCCTGGGCCGGATCCTGTTCGGCTTCGACGACCAGCCATCCCTCATAGCCGGCGGCAGCCAAGGCGGCCAAAATCGGCCGGAAATCGATGCTCCCGTCGCCCGGAACCGTAAAGACGCCAGCGCGCACGGCATCCAGGAAACTCATCTGCCGCGCCTGCACAGCCCGCAGGACATCAGTCCGAATATCTTTAAGATGGACATGGCGGATCCGGCCGGCATGTTTCCGGAGAACAACCAGCGGGTCTTCACCGGCGAACACCAGATGGCCGGTGTCAAACAGGAGGAAGACCAGCCCGGGATCGGTCAGGGCCAGCAGACGGTCGATCTCCTCCCCGGTCTGCACGCCGGTGCCCATATGGTGGTGCACAGCCAGGCACATATCTTTTTCCCTGGCCAGCGCCCCCATTTCATTAAAGCCCCTGGCGATCAGCTCCCATTGCTGTTCGGTATAACTGACCTTGCGGCTGAGTATCGCCAGATCCTGCCGGCCCTGGATGCTGTTTCCCTGTTCCGACACACCGATCACCGACGCGCCGAGGGCGTGCAGAAAGTCGCGTTGCCGGATGAAAGCCTCGATCGTATCCTCGTAGGGGCCGGCCGTCAGCAGCGACGAAAACCAAGCGTTGCAGACCTGCAAACCGCGCACATCCAGCTTATGTTTCAAGACGGCTGCATCCCGCGGATACTTGTTGCCGATCTCGCAGCCCTGGAATCCTGCCAGCGCCATTTCGCTGACAGTCTGCTCAAAGGTGTTCTCGGCGCCCAAATCGGGCATGTCGTCATTGCACCAGCCGATCGGGGCAATGCCCAGTTTTATTTTTCTTGGATCAAACATCGGTATCTTCTCCATCTTGCCGCCTCTATGAACATATTTTTCTCTCCGTCAAACCGGCTGCTTCGTCTAAAAATCCCTGGTTTCACGAATCTTCTGCTCCATCCGCTCATAAGCCTCGCCGACTGCCGGATCCGCTGCGACCGCGGCGACGCCGACCCGCCACCAACTGGTAAATCCCGGGGACATAGATCCGGGACGGACCTTAATGTCAAACAAAACGGAACGGGTTTCTTTTTTGCTGTCCTTCAAGGCAGCGCGCAATTCCGCGAGCGTATGGATGGTATAGGCTTTGGCGCCGTAGCTTGCGGCATTGGCGGCGAAGTCGACCGGCAGCGCCCGGCCGTTCAGGCGGCCGGTCCGGGTGTCGCGCGCGGCGAAGGTTGTGCCGAAGGTGGCCGTGCCCTGGCTGTTCTGCAGATTTTCGATACAGCCCCAACCCGAGTTGTCAAAAAGGCAGACGTAAATTTTCAGGTTTTCCTGGATCGAGGTGTACAGCTCGCTGTGGGCCATGATGTAGCTGCCGTCGCCGGTAAAGGTATAGACTTCGGCCTGCGGGCAGGCCATTTTCACGCCCAGGGCGCCGTTGATCTCATAGCCCATGTTGCTGAAGCCGTATTCCACATGATAGGTGCCGGGCCGGCCGGGCTGAAACAGGCGCTGCATGTCGCCGGGCAGGCTGCCGGCCGAGCCGACCGCGATGTCGGCTGGCGCCATGAAGCGGTTGATTTCACCCAGGGCCGCCGTCTGACTGAGCCCCGGTTCGCTGTTTGGACTTACAGAACCGTCGAAGTTGACAAAGCCGGTGGAACAGCCGGCGCTGCCAGAGGTTCCGTCGCTGTAATAACGGTCGGCGATCGCTTGCCACTCGGCTTTTACCTGGGCGATCTCGCCGCCATAGTCGCTGCGGTAGTCCGGCAACGCCCGGACCAGGCTGGCAACCGCCTCCCGGGCGTCGGCGATGATCGCCTCGCCGTTCATCTTGACAGCATCAAAGGGGCAGATGTTGATGCTCAGCACCTGGGCGTCCGGATTTTGAAACAGCCACTTGGAACAGGTGGTGAAATCCGAAAACCGGGTGCCGATCCCCAAGATCAGGTCGGCCTCCCGGGCGATCACGTTGGCCGCCTGGGTTCCCGTAACGCCGATGCCGCCAAGGTTGAGCGGGTGGTCCCAGGCGATCAGGCCTTTGCCGGCCTGCGTCTCGGCGATCGGGATGTTGCAGGTTTCCGCCAGGGCTTGCACTTCTGTTCCGGCTTCGCTGTAGCGCACGCCGCCGCCGACGATGATCAGGGGTTTCCGGCTCGTTCGGATCAGCTGGCAGGCGCGCTGCAGCTGGCTGGCTGCCAGGGGGCGCCGGTCCAGATGCCAAACCCTTTTTTTTAGGAAATCCTCCGGATAATCATAGGCTTCGCCTTCGACATCCTGCGGCAGCGCCAGGCAGACCGCGCCGGTCTCCGCCGGGTCGGTCAGGACCCGCATGGCCTGGATCGCAGCCGACATCAGCTGTTCGGGGCGCTCGATCCGGTCCCAGTAACGGCAGACGCTGCGAAAAGCATCGTTGACCGTTGTGCCGATGCTGCTGAATATTTCCGTTTGCTGCAGAACCGGATCCGGCTGCCGGCAGGCGAACGTGTCCCCGGGCAGCAGGAGCAGCGGAATGCGGTTGGCGGTCGCGCAGCCGGCCGCGGTGACCATGTTCAGGGCGCCGGGGCCAATCGAAGAGACGCAGGGGATGATCGCGCGGCGGTTGAGCTGTTTGGCATAGGCCATGGCGGCGAGAGCCATGCCCTGCTCGTTTTTTCCTTGATAGAAGCACAAGGAATGATCGCCCTGTTCCAAGGCCTGGCCGACGCCGCAAACACAGCCGTGGCCAAAGACGCCGAACATGCCGGTAACAAATTTACTGATTGATTGGTCAGATTCGAGATATTGGTTGTCGAGGAATCGGACCAAAGCCTGCGTCATGGTCAGCCTGATGCGCTGCATGTCAATCGCCTCCCTTTCGTTCCGGCCAGAATCGGGCCGTTTGGGCTGTGACCCATTGATGTTCCGATACAAAATCCGGCGCGATGTAGGGATTGCCGTCAAGATGGCGGATCACCCACAAATACCAGAGCGCGTAACCCGGAGCTGTGACATGGGGGTGGATGCAGCCGTCGGTGATAAAGACCGTATCCCGGTCCTGAACCTTGAGCACTTCCTCGCCCAGGTCGCAATAGGCAAATCCGCTCCGGGGACAGGTCCGGTAATGATAGATTTCCGGTTGCGGATGGCTGTGCGGGGGATAACTTGACCACTTGCCCGGGAAGCCGATCACTTCGCCGAGGACGAGATTGGACCAGGGCGCCGTCGTAAAATCAAAGACGGTGCGCACGATGCGGGTCGCGGTTTCGCCCAAGGTTCCGGCCCCGCGATACTCATCTGCCGTTTCCCCGGGGGTATACAGCCGAGTGGCGAATGGCCGATCGTTGCGGACGCGGTGCACAGACAGCTCGCTCACGGCGCCAGCGCCGGTGATCCTGACCGGCATCCCGCCCGGCACCTGCAGCACCCAGGGCGAATCGTCGAAGCAATTGCCCCGGCTGATCCGGACTCGACGGCCGGCCCATTCCAGGGTGACTTCGCCGAAGATCAGGAGATACGCCCGCTCAAAATCCGGGGCCTCCTGAAACTCCTGATCCTGACACAAGCGCAGCAAACCGAAATCCATCCCGGTGCCGCGGTGGTCGCCGGCGATCTCGCTGATCGGAAAATAGCAGTTTTCCGATCGGTCAAGCGACTGGCCCTTGATTAAATATTGGCTCATCTTTGCACCTCGCTTTACGGCAAGAGGATCTCGTCGATCCTGACCGGCCGGTTGGTTAAGGCCGATTTCTGCGCTGCCAGGGCGATCGCGACCGATTGCAAGCCGTCATCGACGTTGACGCTGACCGGCTTATCTTCAGCAACGGCTGTTATGAACTGCTGCATTTCATCGGTAA
>DOFA01000138.1 GCA_003532195.1 Clostridiales bacterium | reverse complement strand
TGACTTCGGCTTGTTCATATCCGGTGACGCGCTCGGCGAAAGGATTGAACCGCAGGATCCGGCCTTGTGTGTCGAGGAGCAGGACAAACAGGTCGGAGCTGTTGATCAGGCCTTCGGAAAAGCTCTTTTCCTGGACCAGCTGTTCACTGACGGCGATCTGGGCGGATATGTCCTGGAAAACCGAGGCGATTCCCAGCACCTTGCCCTGGGCGTTGATCAGGGCGCGCCCGGACGCCTGGATCCAGCGGTAAGTGCCTTGGCTGTCGCCGAACCGGTACCGGACGGAATAGAATGGCTCGGAATGGATGTTCTGCAAGTATTGCCGCATCTGTTCCGACATTTCCGCGGCGTCGTCCGGATGGATCAGCAGTTCCCAGCAGGACAGTGGCCGCTGCTCCGGAGGCAGGGCCAGCCGGTCCAGTCGGTCCCGCAGGTATTCCCGGAGGCTTGCGTTGTCGGCGAAACCAAAAAGGCTGAGCCAGTCTGAAGCAAAAACAAAAGAGTCGTCCTGCCAGTTCCAGATCCAGAACTGGTTGCCGGGCAGCTCGGTTCCGAAAAGCTGGCTGATCTCGGCCGAGGGTGTTTGCTCGCTCAGCCGCTGCCTGATTTGGCCGGAGGCGGCATGCCAGACCCGGAGGATGGAGATCAGCGAAGCGGCCAGGGCGGCCAGGCTGACGAACACAGGCCCGAACCAGGCTTCGGGCAGCCAGGCCTGGCTGGCCAGGCCGGCGATAAGAAAATACCAGACGGCGGCGGCCAGGCCGATCGTCAGGACAAGAAACAGGAACACCCGGAACAAATAGGCGCTGCCCAATGGATGCGAAAAAGCGTGTTTGTCCATATCTGTCAGCCTCGGCAATATAAACTGATTCTAAACTCAATTTTATCATGCCTGAGGCTTTATAAAATGAAGAAAATATTGCAATCGTGTTAGCGCTGCAAGACGACCCGCTGATGCGGGCCAGCTCAAGTTGACAAATAGGCCGGCGGCGGTTTAAATAGGAACATGAGTAAAATAATTGACATTCACACACACTGTTTTCCCGACAGCCTGGCGGCAAGAGCGCTAGCCAGGCTGCAGCTGGACGGCGGCATACCGGTATACAGCGATGGGACCGTCGCCGGTCTGATCCGGTCGGCCAGCCTGGCCGGTATCGACAAGGTGGTCATTCAGCCCATAGCCACAAGGCCTGAGCAGACTGTGACCATCAACCGCTGGGCATACGGCGTCCAGAACAGCCAGGTTTGCAGTTTCGGCACCCTGCATCCGGACTATGGCGGCTGGCCGGAGGAGATCGAGTGGCTGCGCAGTCAGGGATTCCCCGGCATCAAAATGCATCCGGAATACCAAGGATTCTTTGTTGATGACGAACGGTATTTTCCGTTTTATGAAGCGGCTTTTCGGGCCGGCCTGATTTTGCTCTTCCATGCGGGCGCCGATTTGGCGTATCCCGGCCCCTATCATTGCACGCCAGAACGCCTGGCACGTGTTTTGGACGCCTTTCCGGACGGCCGGATCATTGCCGCGCATATGGGCGGTTATCATTATTGGGATGATGTGGAAAAGTACCTTCTGGGACGGCCGATTTACCTGGACACGTCCTTCTGCCTGGCCGAACTGCAGCCAGACCGGATGGTTGCCCTGATGCGCGGCCACGGCCTGGAACGGGTTCTGTACGGTTCGGATTCGCCGTGGGCCGACCAAATAACTGATCTGGCAGCTGTCCGCACACTGCCGCTCAGCGATTCCGAGATGGCCGGCGTTCTGGGCGGCCATGCCGCCCGCCTGCTCGGCTGGGAGGGTTTTTAACCCGATACGGATCGGCTGGGTCGTTCCCAGCCTGGATTTCCGGCCTGGAATTCCGTATTGAAAAATCCTGTAATTTCAGATGCAACATTGATATAATCAGGGCAAACAATTCCCGGCAAAATCGGGGATCAGCGAGGTGCCGAAGTTGGAAAACAGACAAAAAGTCAATCATTTTATGGCTCACTACCAGATGGATTATGCCAGCATCAATCTGCATGATGTCTGCGCGTCTTTCCTGGAAGAGATGGAAGCCGGGCTGGCCGGCCGGCCAAGCTCGCTGGCCATGCTGCCGACTTTTATCCGCATGGATCGCCGGCTGCCGGTTGGGGAGAAAGTCATCGTCATCGATGCCGGCGGCACCAACCTGCGGATCGCGACCGTTTATTTTGACCAGGATTACCATCCGGTGATCGATAACCTGTCCCTGCACAAGATGCCCGGCACCGGCGGCCTAATCAGCCGGGATGAATTTTACGGGACAATTGCCGGTTATTTGCTTCCGGTCGTCAATGACAGCAATAAAATCGGTTTCTGTTTTTCTTATCCGGCGGAAATACAGCCCAACCGCGACGGCCGCCTGCTCTATCTGAGCAAGGAAGTGACCGTTGCCGGGCTGGTCGGCGACCTGATCGGCGAAAACCTGCTCCAGACGATCCGCAACCTGGGCTATCCGGAGCCAAAAAAGATCGTCATGCTCAACGATACGGTATCCACTTTGCTCAGCGGCGCCTTTGCCCATGCCGACCGGTCTTTCGGCAGCTATGCCGGCCTGGTTCTTGGCACGGGCACCAATACCTGCTATGTCGAGAAAACTGCTGCGATCGGCAAATTGTCAGCCGCAGCCGCGGACGAAACCATGCTGATCAACGTCGAATCCGGCAGCTTCAATCTGGCGCCGCGCGGCAGCTTCGATGAGGAACTCGATCAGAAAACGAACAATCCCGGTCTCTATACCTTTGAGAAGATGATCTCCGGCGCCTATCAGGGCAGGCTGTTCCAGGTGGCGCTCACTCATGCCCTGGCCGACGGCCTGTTTTCGCGTCAAGTCCCGGCGGCGGATATCTGCGGCCTGGAAATTAACGCCAAAGACCTGGATGATTTCCTGTTTCACCCCTATGACGACCGGCAGGTCCTGATACGCTGCCTGGCCGACAGCGGCATAGCGGTCCGGGACAGCGACCGGGAAACGCTTTATTATCTGATCTNNCGCCGCCAATCCCTGCCGGCCGGTTTGCATCACCGCTGATGGATCGACCTTCTATAAATCCAAATTGTTCCGTGACAAACTGAATTTCTATGTCAAAACCCAGATTAACGAACAAAAAGGCCTGTATTGCGAGTTCGTCAAAACCGAAAACGGCAACCTGATCGGCTCCGCCGCCGCCGGATTGCAGGCCTGACAGCATCGGCCTGCCGGGTACATTTCCTGGCCCCAGTTCAGGAGGATTATCTTATGTGGCAATATTTCTGGTCCTATCAGACAGATTTGCCGGCTGGCAGCGGCGTTGCGCTTTACGATCCGACGCATCTGGCCTGGCTCGCCGGTTCGCTCGCATTGATTGTTCTTTCCGTCCTGGTTTACCGCCGGCTTTCCAAGCAGGCTCAGTGGCGGCTCCAATTAACGCTCGCGCTCCTGATGACCGGCGGCTATTTCGTCCGCTGGACCTGGTTTGCCATCCTGGGCCATTATGATGTCGTTGAAATGCTGCCGCTGCAACTGTGCAACCTGACCGCCTTTCTTGAGCTGGCGGCGATCCTCAGCGGCAGCACTTTTCTCAAGGAATTCGGTTATGCCTGCGGACTTTCCGGCGGATTGGTCTCCTTCCTGCTGCCGACCATGGGACCCTATCCTTTCTGGCATTTTTACTATCTGCAATTTTTAGCGGCGCACCTGATCCTGATATTGCTGCCGGCAATCTGGATCTGGGGCGACGGCTTCCGTCCGGACTGGCGTCGCCTGCCCCGCGTCTTTTCCCTCGTGTTGCTGATCGCGGCGGTCGATGTCCTGCTCAACGCGCTCATCGGCAGCAATTACCTCTATCTGAATTATGTACCTGGAGAAAGCTCGCTCAAGCCGATCGGCGAGGCTCTCGGCATTCCCGGATATCAGTTCGTGATGGCCGGCCTTTTATTTCTGGTTTGGCTGATCCAGTACCTGCCCTGGGGTATCCTGGAGCGGCGGAAGCTGCAGCGCGCGCAAGCGGCTCAGCCGGCCGAACTGACGCTCAGCAAATAACCGGCCGCCCGCCGACAAAGGCCTGGATGACTTGAAGATCCTGGTCCAGTACGGCCAGATCGGCATCCATGCCCGATTTCAGGCCGCCCTTGCGGTCCTGGATCCGGAGCAGCCGCGCCGGCGTATAAGTCAGCATGGCCACGGCATCAGGCAAGGATATTCCCGCCATAAAATACAGGGTTTGCAGCAGCCGGTCGGTGGTGGCAATACTGCCGGCGAAAGCCGAGAGATCGGGCAAACAGGCCACGCCATCCCGGATCAGCACGGTTTGCCCCTGCTTCAGGCTGCCCATGATGCTGGTCGAAACATCCTGGCCGGCAGCACGCATGGAATCGGTGATTAAAGCGATGTGACCGGGGCCCTTGCATTTATAAATTAATCGCAGCAGTTCCGGCGGCAGATGGCAGCCGTCGGCGATAATCTCCACGTCCAGGCTATCCAGCAGCAAGGCGCTCTCGATCACGCCGCCGCGCCGAAATCCCTTGAGCCGGGTCACGCCGGACATGCCGGAATAGAGGTGGGTGGCCAGGCTGTAACCGTTGTCCAGAGCAGCGAGAACTTCCGCGTATATCGCGTTCGAATGGGCAATGGAGACCAAAATTCCGCGGGAAGCGGCATATGCGCCAAATTCCAGGGCGCCGGGCAATTCCGGCGCGGTGCTCCAGCGCCGGATGCCGGGGCAGCGCTCGATCAGGGAGCGATATTCGGCCGGATCCGGATTGCGGATATAAAGCGGATCCTGGGCACCGCGCTGTTCTTGAGCGAAATAGGGGCCTTCCAGATGCAGCCCGAGAATGGCTGCCGTAACCGGGTCTGCCGGATCCGGGCCGGTTTGCCATTGCTCCCAGACTTGCAGAACTTGCTCAAGCTCCGCTGGCAGGCAAGCACAAGTGGTGGCCAGCAAAGCGGTCGTGCCATGCCGGGCATGGGTCCGGGCGATTGTTTTCCAGGCGTCGGCTGTTCCGTCCATGAAGTCGCTGCCGCCGGCGCCGTGGGTATGGATATCGATGAAGCCCGGAGTGAGGAATGAGCCGGCCAGATCGAGAATCTGGCAATCCGCGGCCGCAATGCCGCAGATATCCGGCTCCGGCCAGCTGCCCTGGCCTGAAGCCCGGATCCGG
This sequence comes from Clostridiales bacterium, assembly GCA_003532195.1. Taxonomy (GTDB): domain Bacteria; phylum Bacillota; class Clostridia; order Saccharofermentanales; family UBA5734; genus UBA8949. Next base: position 8,855 of record DOFA01000138.1, on the reverse strand, counting down.
CCGTCAGCCAGGAGCAGCCAGCTGTCCTGCAGGATCCGGTCGGGAGTAATGCAGCGGGCATGTGTCAACAAAACAGGTTTATGATTCATGTTCCTTCCTCCGTTGCCGAAATAGCGCTTGTAATTTTTTTGATATGTTCTATAATTTGGATTATAGCATAGAAATCGATTTCTATAAATGATTTGAAAGTGAATTGATGAGGAGCGGCCGAATGGCGAAATCTCCCGGAAAGCTTACAATCAGGGACATCGCCGACCGGGCGGAAACCTCGCCGGCAACCGTTTCGCGTGTCCTTAGCAACAGCCCGTACCCGGTTCGTCCTGAACTGCGCCAGCGGATCCTGCAAGCCGCCGCCGCCGCCGAATATGCGCCCAATGCAATTGGCCGCATGCTTCGCCAGGGGTTCAGCCGCGATATCGGCGTGATCGTACCGACGATTTCCAATCCCTTTTACGCCCAACTGCTGCTGGGCGTCGAGCTGGAAGCCCGCCAGGCCGATTTCAATATCCTGATCTGCAATTCTTTCCGTGATCCGCGAATCGAGAAATCGGCGATCGAAAACCTGATTCGCAAGCAGGCGGCGGGCATTCTCATATCCGGCCTGGGCGACAATCAGGGCCTGCTGGAGAAGATTCAGCGCCAGGGAACCGCGATTGTGGCTTTCGACCAGAACATCGACAGTCAGGTGTGTAATCAGGTCGGTTTCAATTTTATCCGCGGCGGCATGCTGGCAGCCGAGTATCTGGCCGGACTGGGCCACCGCCGCATTGCTTTTTTGACGACACCCCTGAACCGGCGCAGCCGGCGGGAAATGCTCGAAGGCTTTCGCCGGGAGCTGCTCCGGCACGATCTGGAACTGCCGGACGAGTGCCTGCTGGTCGCCGGCCAGGAGGAGGAATCGGCGACGATCTATGAGCTGGCTGCCGGCCGGGAACTGGCAGGCCGCTTTCTGGCCCTGCCGCAAAGGCCAACGGCTTTAGCGGTGGTCAACGACCTTTTGGCCATGGGCATCCTCCAGCAGCTGCACGAAGCCGGCCTGCAAATTCCCAGGGATGTATCGGTGATCGGCTTTGACGACCTGCCCTTTGCCGCCCTGACAACGCCGGCTTTAACGACAATTCGCCAGCCAGCCCTGGAAATGGGTCGTTTGGCTTTCCGGATCGTCCGCGGACAGATTTCGCAAACCTCCAACCCGGCGCAGTACCGCCCGCCGCCGGTTACAACGCTTCTGGAGCCGGAATTGATTGTCCGCCAGACCGCTGCGCCGCCGGAACCGGCGCGCCTATAACGCAGGATCCAAAAAACGACCGCAATAACAACCGCAATATTCAGGAGGTAGTATCGATGCAAGTCAAAGTTCTGAAAACCGCCCAGGAATTGGGCCAGGCTGCCGCCGGGCAGGCAGCCATCATTCTCAATCAGGCCCTGGAGCATCAGGAGACGGCCCGGCTGGTGCTATCAACCGGCCAATCCCAGTTTGAAACGCTGGCGGCCCTGATTCAGCAGCCGGTTGACTGGAGCCGGGTCGAACTGTTCCACCTGGATGAATATGTCGGCTTGCCGGTCAGCCATCCGGCCAGCTTCCGCAAGTACCTGCTGGAGCGCTTCATCAGCCAGGTAAGTCTGAAAACGGTCAATCTGGTCGACGGCGAGGGGGATGCCGCCGCCAATATCCGACAGCTGAACGCCGTGATCCGCCAAGCCCCGGCCGACTTGGGCCTGATCGGCATCGGTGAAAACGCCCATATCGCCTTCAATGATCCGCCGGCGGATTTTATGACGGAAGAACCTTATATTGTGGTTAACCTGAGTGATACCTGCAAGAATCAGCAGGTTCGGGAAGGCTGGTTCCCCGATCCGGCCAGCGTTCCGGCCCAGGCGATCTCCATGTCGGTGCGCCATATTCTCAAGTGCCGTGCGATCATATCCAGCGTGCCGCATGCCGTCAAAGCTGACGCGGTTCTCCTGACCCTGGCCAGTCCGGTCAGTGAGCAAGTTCCGGCGTCGATTCTCCGGACGCATCCGGCGGCCAGCCTGTTCCTGGACCAGAATTCAGCCGCTGGCCTGAGCGCGGACCTGCTGGAGCGTTTCCGATAAAACCGGCAAAAGATTAACAGCTGCTTGAAGGGCCGGGTATTAAAAGTGAAGCGACCGGCGGCATGGTTTCTCCCGGGATGATCTGATGCGGTACGACCAGCTCCTGGCCGGGCAGGTCCGGTTTCTGAATGCGTTCGAGCAGACGTTCGACAGCTTGCCGGCCGATTTCCCCGACCGGATTGTCAACGGTAGTCAGGCGGGGGTGGATGTATTTCAGCCAGCCTGTATGGTCGAATCCCATCAATCCGGCCCGATTGCCGCTGCGCCAGACGTCCAGGATCTCCAGGGCGAAAACGTCGCTGGAGCAGAGGACGGCGGTCGGCAGAGACGATTCGGCCAGCTGCACTTGGAGTTCCGGCAGATAATCGGCCTGGATGATCACCCGGTGTGGAACAGCTTGCGCCTGGACGACTTGCAGAAAGCCGGACTGACGCTCCAGCTGCGCCGCCAGATTGACCTGACCCGGTTTACCCAGCGGCGGAGCGACAAACAGGATGCGCCGGTAGCCCCGGCCGATGATCCAGCGGGTCGCATCGGCAGCCGCGGGAGCATTGGCGATGCTGACAAAATCAAAGCTGGCGGAAAGCCGGTTGCCGACGACAACGACCGGCAGCCGGCTTTTGTGCAGAAAAGCTTCATAATCCGTCCCGCAGCCGACCGGATGGACGATCAGGCCGTCGACCCGGCGCTCCTGCAGACTGCGGACAGCCTGGAATTCATTCTCGGCCGACTGGCCGCTCAGCATGATCATGACCGCGTAGCCGGCCTGCCGTGCCCGTTCGGTGATCGCATCGAGCATCTGGCTGAAATAGGGATTTTTTAAATTGAAAACCACGACGCCCAGGGTCATGGTTCTGCCCCGGACCAAGCTGCGCCCGATCAGGTCCGGCACATAACCCAACTCGGCTGCCGCCTGCAGAATGGCGGTCCGGGTTTCCGCCCGGATTCCCGGCTTATCATGCAGCGCCCGGTCGACCGTTCCCCGTGAGACGCCGCAGAACTGGGCGATTTCTTTCGAGGTGACGCCCATGTCAGATGGCCGCCTCCGAACGGTGAAAAGTCAGAACATCTTCGGGTACCAGAGTTAGTTCGTTAGCCAGATGGATCTCCCCAGCCAGGATCCGATACGGCAGATGGCGGCCATTCAGGCTTACCTGGTGAATCTGTTCCAGCCCCGGCAACTCCAGGCTGCGTAAAGCCAGATGTCCGCCGCATAAAACCAATTTGATTTCTGCAGGCTCGAAGCTGATTTCACCCCAGCCGGCGTCGACCGACCAGAAAAAGCTAGCCGACCGCTCCGGGTGCAGAGGTGAAAATCCCAGATGCCCGCGGGTCATGTCGCAGCGAAAGCCGCTGTAGGCGAGCAGCAAAGCGTAGGACGCCATCGAGCGGGCGTAATTGCTGCCGCATTCAAATTCATTCCAGGGATTGCGGGCGATTCCGTCAAAACGATTGCGGACGGCCTGGACCAGTTTCAGGCCTTCTTCCTCTAGTCCGTTCATAATCATATGGCAGCCAGCCTGGTATTCAAAGCCGGGCATCGTTTCTTCGCTGTAGGGAATGCGAATCGCCGGCTTGCGTTTACCTTCCGGCCAGGCACAGATCAGAGTTCCGGCTTCGTCGTTCAAACTGAAACACCGGCAGGGATTGAAGATCTTCCGGAAACTGGGCTGGTAATTGTACCGGAAAATGGCGCCCAGCGCCGAACGGACCTTGTCCCGGCCGAAGACGTCACCCAGGCCGACCAGGTCGCAGTGCCACTGGGCGAGAACCTGGTCGATGAGCGATCCTTCGCCAGCCTGGTATTTCAATTCGAGGACTTCTTCATTCCAATAGGCATCGCGGATGCCGGTGCCGATCAGGCTGTCGTTCTGATAGCGATCGAGCTGCCCGCTGTCCTGCAGATCGACAAGCTGGATGAAATATTCGCCATTGAAGAGATGCCGGTCCACCCAGTCTTTGCCCCGGGCCAGGATCGCCCGGTACTGGCGGGCGCAATCTGCTTCGCCGAGGGCCTCGGCCATGCGCGATCCGGCTTCCAGAGCCGCCAGGTAAAAGCCGCTGAGCCAGGAATTGGGCCCGAACAGCTCCATGTCCAGGGTATGATGCTGCCGGCCGCTGAGAACGCCATTCTGGTCCGGATCCCAGAGATCGCGGTTTCCCGGGCTCCAGGCGTACTCCAGGGACCTTTTGGCATCAGGCCAGATCCGGCGCAGCCAATCCGTGTCGCCGCTGATCCGCCACTCCCGGTAAACCTTGATCAGGCCGCCGAACTGGCCGTCGGCGCAAGGCCGGAAGGTAGAGCGGCTCCGACCGAGCGGCAGCTGCAGGCGAAAGGACATCGAACCATCCGGTCCGCTGTTGTAACGGAAATCCAGTTCGCGCATCGACCGTTCCAAGGCAGGGAACAGATAGGGCAGGGCATAGGCGTAATTCCAGACATGGGTGCAGGATCCTTCACAGCAGCCTCCCTGGCAATTGCAGCCTTCGAATCCATAAAAAGAACCGTCGGTCAGCCGCAGGCAAGTCGGCGATCGCAGCAGGGACAGGTTGGCGGTTACCGCTTCGAGGGCGGCGTCCGGCAGACCGGACCGGTACAGCACTTCCATGAAACGGGCAGTTTCCCGATCCAGCCGCGGCAGTTGGCTGACGATATAGCGGCAAGTTGCAGCCGAATCTCGAAACAGAGTCGCGTAGTAATTTTTCCAGGTCGGCTTTTGCGCCGGCGTGTCGCTGCCGGGGCAGCAGCTGCTGCCGGATCCGCCGCTCTCACCCGCACAGCCGCAGGCTTCGTCTTTAACCGGATTCCAGTAATTCCAGGCATTCGGAAAGCTCCAGGCCAGAACGAAGCGTATTGTGGCTGACGCGCCGGCGGCAACCGTGGTGCGGACGGCCAGGGTAGCTACGGATTCGGACGGATTCGATATATCCAGGGACTCCGGCGGATAATAGCGGTTTTGCAGATCGCCCGACCGGGTGAAATCCTGCCAGAAGACGGTCAGGCCGTCAAACCAGTTGCCGCGATACCAGTTCTGCTGATAGCTGGCCCGGTCAGCCTGCACCGCGCAGGTCAGGTCGCCGTAATCAGGTTCGTTGGTATGGCTGAACGTGCTCAGGCATTGCATCAGATGCAGATTGCCGGCGCGGGAATATTCGTTGTAACGGACTTTCTGGCACAGGGGATTGCTGAGGGAAAAAGCGACAACATAATCTCTTTCCTGTCCTCCCGTATTGATGACTGTGATCTCGAAGATGGCGGCTGGCAGGCTGGAATCGCGGTCATTGAGCGGAATGAAAGGGTTCCAGGCGGCCAGGCTGACTTCGCCGGGAAAAGTTTCATCCTGGAAGCGAATCTCAGCCCGCGGATAGCGGCCGGTAAATTCCGCGCTGCGAAAATGCGGCACGCCGGCCATCGTGTGCCGGATAGGTCCGTGGCCGAAATTTCCGGCATCGCCCATGAAAGAGGGCAGAAGGTCGCTGTTGAGTACCCGGGCATCCAGGACCCGTCCATCTTCTTCAGCCTTAATGGCAAAATGGGTGGAGCCGTTCAGACTCTGCTTGTTTGGCCGGTTAAAAATCTCCCAGTCCATCAGGCGGCCGGTGCCGGACAGCCCGATCGAACCGCTGCCGATCCCGCCGATCGGAAAAGATATTTCTTTTAAAGCTGAACCCGTATAAGTAAAACGCGGCATAAGAGAACCTCCTGGAAATGCGAATTTACGCGAAAAAAGCTTGTCGTACACGTGCACGATAAGCCTGATTATAGATTGTTCGGAATTACCTGTCAAGGAAACCTGACACTGTAAAATTACCTAAAAAAATCTGGCGGTATCCCTTATTGACATAAGCGCCTGTTTTTCTTAATGATCCGCGCTGAGGCAAACTTTCCAAGCTGAAAATGGCTTCTTCAATCGATTCAATTAATCTAGCAGCGATGCATGGCTCTGTCAGCGTTTCAGCAATGTAAGTATATATGCTATCTAAATCGCGGAATGCGCGAGCCAGCAGTTTTAATGAATATTTATTTGCCAAAGTGCTTCCTCTTTAGACCCGCCAGAGCTTGCTTTGCATTAATAAGCTGGTCATCGGAAGTATACTCTGCTTCAGCTTCTGCGATAGCTGCGTCTAGTTCACGATCCTCCAACATGGAATCAAAGGCTTCAATACTCATAACAACTAAATCACCATAGCCGTTTTTTGTTATGAATATAGGTTCTTTCCGGGCATGGGCCAATTCAGAGATTTCATTGGTATTTCTTAAATCAGTTATCGGTCTAATCTGAGGCATAGTTGTCACCTCCCTTCATGTACATCATTGTAGCACTATTATATACATTTTACAGTCAGCGCCGGCTGACCTGTTTCAGGTTCAAGGCCCGCCGGTGGGTGACCGGATGCCAGAATACTTTGCGTATAAACATGGCCAGGAAGAAAATCACAACGTTACTGACCAGATAGGCCGGAAAGAACAGGGCGCCAATAAAAAGTTTCCAGGAGAATTTCTTTTCCTTCAGCAGAACCAGGGCCGACTGCAGATAAAGGGTGGCCAGGCCGATCAGGCTGGAATACAGAAGCGGCAGCAGAAAGCTGCCCCAGGACTCGACCGGCACACCGATCATGGCGCCGGCCAGGCACAGGAGGCCCACCAGCAGCTGAAAGCCAAAAGCGGGCTGGCTGATGAGAAAAATTAGGGTGTCGAGAACCAGGAAGAAATGTCCGTTTTTCAAGCTGCCCAGCAGCCGGGGCAGATGAAGCCGCAGGTTCTGGAAACCGCCGACCGCCCAGCGCAGACGCTGGCGCAGCGAAGGGAGCAGGCTGACGGGCTGCTCATCATAAAAGCGGGCATAAGGGGTATAACCGATCCGTTGCCCGGACATGGCCAGCTTAATTGTAAACTCCATATCTTCCTGCATCGTCTCAGTATTCCAGCCGGAGGCAATCAGGCGGGTCAGAAAGACGAAACCGGTGCCGCCGGCCGGCACCATCAGGCGCAGAACCTGGCGCGGATGATGGTAGAACCGGGCGACCAGCCAGAAACTCATGGCGGCAGTGGTTGCGATGATGTTGTCGCCGGCATTTTTCGAATCACGGAATCCCATGACCGCGACCTGGCCAGCACCGAGCTGGCGGTTCATTTCTGCCAGATAATCCGGTTCGACCAGATTATCGGCGTCAAAAATCCCGATCGCATCATAGCGGTTGCCGTACTGCGGGAGAAACTGTTGAAAAAACCAGCCGAGGGCAAACCCCTTGCCAACCTGACGCTGGTTTTGGCGCGTATAGACTTGCGCGCCCGCGGCGGCGGCGACATCGCCGGTGCGGTCGGTGCAATTGTCGGCGATGACGAAAATATCGAAGGCTTCCCGGGGATAATCCTGGGCATGCAGGGAATCCAGCAGACAGCCGATAACCGCCTCTTCGTTGCGCGCAGCCACGACCAGGGCAAAACGGTGCAGCCGGTCGGACGGGCCGGGTCGCTTGATGATGCGAAAGGCAAATAAACCAACAATAAAATGATAGGCCATCAGGAGGGACATCAGAACCGACACGATCAAGGTCAGAATAACGTACCAGGACATGGACTAAACCTCCGCTTAACGACGAAATGACCTGTTCTCAATTATATCGGATTGTCTTTTATTTAGCTATGAAACAGCTACCCGAGTCTAAACAGCTATCCGAGCATTTCCGACTGGGAACTGAAGCTGCGCAGATGATCCGTGACCGTGCCGGCGTTGCCGCAGGCATAGCAATAGGCGCAGCCGTGCCGGCAGGTGTTGTAAGCGCCGATGTCCTCGGAGCGGACGCAATTGCAGCCGGGCCGCTGCCCGGGGTCTTTGCGCAACGGCAGCGCATAGCCGCAGATCCGCTCCAGGCGTTCGCGGCTGATGCAGGCGGCAGCCGGCAGGCCGAGGCTGCCGTAGTCATCCTCACAACAACCCTGCAGAAGGATGCCGTGCTGGCGCGCAATGCCGGCCAGTTCCGCCGCCAGGGCGAACCGAACCTCCCGGTCCGGGATTTGCCAGCCAAGGTCGAGACCGTTCATCCGGCGTCTGATTTTCCGGTAGTCGTCGACAAACTTAAAGGTGCATTCGCTGACATAGCCCTCGAGAATCTGACACAAATGGGTAAATTGCCGCACATGGTCTTGTGGCCTGATATCCCGCGTGATGATGATCGGATCGTAGCGCCACATCAGCCGCTCGGGCCCGATTTGCCGCGACAGCTGCCGCAGGGCGGCCAGCCGGCCGTCAAGCGGTGGCAGATAAGGTTCAAGCGCCGGCGGATAGTCATTCAGTGTGTGCTGCACATAATAGGGGTAGCCTTGCCGGTCGAGATTCTCTAAAACCGGGAAAAAAGGGGCAATGCTTTTCGTCCAGAAAACAAAGGCATCGACAGCGGCCCGATCAAGCGGGATCCGGCGGATCTGGCTCGGGTTGATCGGATTGGCAACCCGGACAAATCCGGCCTGCAGGCGGGTCCAAAACCAATCCCCGTAAAAGGCTGGAATGTCGGTTCGGCGGCTGGCGCTGATAATCACCGGACTGCCCCTTTCCATGAACTGCAGCCTCCATATTAGCAAAACTAAAGCCTTTTGTACAACTCAGGCATTCCGGGGCTTGTGGTATAATCAAGCTGAATATCAGGCGTTCTTTTCATTGCGGCTCAGGATTGAAACAGTCCATACTTGGATGGACAGATGCAGCTTCTGCTGCTGCGAGGCAAGGAGAGTCGGCCATGATAACCGATCCGCCGAG